>NZ_CAUVFT010000001.1:0-153993 GCF_963551295.1 uncultured Veillonella sp. | reverse complement strand
GTTCAATCATTTCGATTGATTACCTATCATTGTTCAGTTTTCAAAGATCTGTGCCCCTTCATATGGGGTACTTGAATATAATAACATTTCCATATACTGATGTCAACAAAATTTGGACAAATTTTACGACAAATTTCAGGAAAATTTTATCATTATTTTTACACAATTTCACGGACTAATTTTACAGATTTAAAACTTGAGTTATATTACTTTTTTAGACATATCATATAGGGAGAATTTAAAATAAAAAGAAGCCGCAACAAGAATACATCTATTGCATTCTGTTGCGACTTCTTGTCTATATGACAGTGTGTTAATAGAATCCCTTATTTGTGTCTCAACACTGTATATTAAAAACTTTTATATATAAGGTTATTGCAACTGCACATTCCTTATAACAAAAGCTATACATATAATGTGATTATATATGTATTAGATGATTAGTTATCTGTCTGAATCGCTTCACGAAGGTTAATTTCGTGCATGTCTCCAACAGAAGGTTCTTCTGCAGACATATTTTTTACAGTTTGTTTTGTAGCAAACCAAACTGCTTCGTTCATGTAATAACGCAATTCTTCATTAGATACATGTTCTTGATCTTGAGCCATGATATCAAGCATAGCATCTTCCAATGCTTGTGCTTCTTCATCAGTCAAAGGACCGCCAACGGCCTTTTGTTTTTGAAGCAATTCATTCATGCGATCAACCATGCTACGCAATACATTGTAACCATAGCTATTTGTGTAACCTTGGTCCTTATCATATTTAGGGAATGTGTAATAGCTATACTCGTTTTTATTACGGTTTTCACCATTCCAGTTCAATGCAGTTTCTTGGCCATGTACATAGCCTAAAGAATGTTTACGGAAATAATCAGCATAGTTATGCTTATCTTTAGAATGTAACCATTTAGCTTCTTCTTTAGTTAACGCTTGATGATTATTCTTTTTGCTTTCAGCTAAAGCAATGTGTTTTTCCGCATTTTCCCATGCTTTCACAAATTCATGGATACTTTGCACTGCCTGAGGGCTAGCCACAGGAACCAATACAACAGAACCTGTTGTAGGCGCTTTAGCTGGATTTGGTAAAAGCAATGGATCATCAAATGTAGCAGATGCCGCATTAACATGGAATACGCCACTGCCGAATAATACTGCCGCTGTGAAAGCAAGCAAAGTGGATTTTTTCATTATATATTCCTCTTTTCTATCAACGAATTAAATCGGGTGAGAGGACCCCCAAAAGGGAATCCTCAACCCGTAATGTTCAGTATGAACGTATTATAAACCTAGTCTTGCCATCATTGCAGCAATATTAGCTTTCATTTGTTCATTTTCAGCTTTCAAATCAGCTACTTCACCTTTTAATCCTTGATTTTCAGCTTTCATTGCAGCAAGTTCACGTTGCATTGCATATGTGGAACTGATAGGTCCTTTACGGTAACGATCTGCAGTTTCTGCTTCACCGTCTCTGTTACCTACTTTCCAAGTTACACCAGCATTTGCCATCATATGGCTATTGCTACCCGCCCAAGCTACGCCAGCATGTAACATCATGGATTCATTTTTGTAATGAGCCACGCCTAATGCCAATGCGGAGTCACCACGGTAGTTACCATAACCTGCCATGATTTGAGTAGGTTCGTAAGGATCATAAGCCATAGGTTTCAATGCAGACAACGCGGAGGATAAAGCACCAACTTGACGAACTTCTTTTACAACATTATTCATGCTGTTTGCAACACGATTAAGTTGGGAACCATTAACAGCATCAGTAGAAGTGGAGCTAATTTCACCTGGAGCCACGTTAGTAATCTTATTACCGCCGTTGTTCAAACCGGAGCTTGTTAAGGATACGCTGCCACCCGCATTATTTTTAATTGTGATACCGTTACCGTTTGTCACAGTTGTATGACCGGAGTTATCCATAGTTGTAATGGAGTTGATACCAGTAATATCTTTTGCCAAACGAACATTCAAGCTGCCATTGTTATCGGAAATAACACCGATATTGTTTGCAGAGGAAAGTTTGCTTTCATCAGTAACGCCACCTTTAACGGTTACTTTTTGACCTAGGTCACGATGGAATTCACCTTTATCACCTGCAAAGTCTAAGCCGGCTTTCTTAAGTCCATCGATACCTTTCTTCAAGTCGCCGATGTTAGCGCCATTTGTTAAGCTGCTGCTATTATCAGCAATATTGTTGATATCTTCGCCTTCGCCATAACCGCTTGCCATGTTAACAACTTTATTACCACCATTGTTCAAGCCATCCTTAGTCAATGTTACTGCACCAGTACCATCTTTAGGGGAACCTTGACCTGCTGGAGGAGTAGTAATTGCAACACCGTTGCTGCTAACAGTAGTAGTTACTTTAGTACTACCCATGCCAGATGTAACAACCACACCATCTGCAGTTGTGCTTGTTCTCTTAGTCTTTTTGTCAGTAGTTACAACACCGTTAACAGTCAACTCAGTGGACTGAGTTGGATTATCTACAAGTACACCTTTAGCTGTTGTTTGAGTTGTATTATTTTGACTATCAGATACTTTCACATTATCTGCAGTAAGAGTAGTCTTATTACCAAATGTATCAGTGCTTGTAACACCTCTACCGTTTGTTAAAGTGGAGTGTTGTTGATCGTCTGTAGTTGTAGTTACACTGCGTAAGTTCAAGTCTTTTTTGATATCTACAGTGTATGTTTTGGACTTATCCGCATTTGTTGTAGATGTTACAGTTGTATTGCCACTATCGCCAGCTTTCACTGTTGTAGTTGCTGCCGCCATGCTGCTCTTCAACTGTTGAACATTAACTGCATCTGTATCATTTACACCAGCTGCCACGTTAGTAATCTTTTGATTATTTGCGTTTAAGCCTTCGTTAGAAATGTATGTTTTACCGCCTACAGATACGCCCTTATCGTCAAGAACAACTTGTTTGTTTGGATCGGAACCAACAGTTACGGAATCAAGACCTTTAAGGTTCTTAGCGAGTTTAACGTTCAAGTTACCGTTTTCATTAACTACGCCAATATTACCATTGGAAAGTTTAGAAGCATCAGCTTCGCCACCTTTGAGTTCCAATGTTTGACCGAGGTCTTTATGGATAGCTTCACCGGAGTCGCCTTTGAAGTTCAAGCCTTTCTTAGTCAAGTCTTCAGTATTTTTATCAATTTTGTTGTCTACAACTTTCAATTGATCTTCTGTTGCAGCTTGACCATTAGTAATTTTATTAGGATCCCAAGTTCTGTTAGTCAAATCGTTAACAGTACCAGAACCACCATTGATAGTTACCTTACCGGAGTTGATTGTACCGTTTGTACCATTGATATTTACAGCATTAGCACCTTCGCCAGCTCTAATGATACCTGTTGTACCATCGAAATGAACTGATGTATTGCCGGAGCCCAATGTCACTGTGTCTTTCAAGTTTACAGTGTATGTTTTAGCTTTTGTAAGATCGTTGATTTCTTCTTCAACATGAATGTTCTTGCTACCTTTTACCTTAGTATCGGACGCAGCTTTTACTTCGTTCAATTGTTTAAGGTTAACGGCATCGCTATCTTCTGTACCAGCTTTAACATTTTTGATTTGTGTATTGTTTGCATTGAAGCCGTTGTTTGTAACAAATGTATTACCACCAATTGTCAAACCATTATTATTAATAGTTGTTTGACCAGTTGTTACGCTGTTCAAGCCTGTTAAATCTTTTGCAAGTTTAACATTCAACTTACCATTTTCGGATACAACACCGATATTGTTGTCAGACAATTTAGCTTTATCAGAAATGCCACCTACAACATCCAATGTTTGACCAAGGTCTTTATGAATTAAATCACCAGAGTCAGCTTGGAAGTTCAAGCCTTTCTTACCGTTGTCTGTAACTTTTTGATCCACAGATTTCAATTGATCTTCTGTTGCAGCTTGACCATTTGTGATGTTATTAGGATCCCAAGTTCTGTTAGTCAAGTTGTTTACAGTACCGTTTGCACCGTTAACAAGAACTTTACCAGCATTGATGTTTCCTGTTACACCATTGATCGCTACTTTACCAGCATTGATTGTGCTGTTCATACCATTGATAGTCACTGCATTAGCGCCGTTACCAGCTTTTACGATACCAGTTGTACCGTCGATATTAACAGCTGTGTCACCGGAGCCTAATGTTACAGTGTCTTTCAATGCTACTGTGTAAGTTTTAGCTTTTGTAGTTGGATCTACAGCTTCATCAACGTCGATGTTTTTGCTACCTTTTACTTTTGTATTAGATGCAGCTTTTACATCGTTCAATTGTTTAACATTTACAGCATCGTTGTCTTCTACGCCAGCTGTTACGTTTTTGATTTGCGTATTGTTAGCGTTGAAGCCATTATCTGTAACGAATTGTTTGTTGTTGATTGTCAAGCCATCGTTGTTGATTGTTGTTTGACCAGTTGTTACGCTATTCAAGCCTGTTAAGTCTTTTGCAAGTTTAACATTCAACTTACCGTTTTCGGATACCACACCGATGTTGTTGTCAGACAATTTAGCTTTATCAGAAGTGCCACCTACAACATCCAATGTTTCACCAAGGTTTTTATGAATGCTTGTTGCATCATCACCTTTGAAGTTCAAGCCTTTATTAGTGTTGTCTGTAACTTTTTGATCTACAGATTTCAATTGGTCTTCTGTTGCAGCTTGACCATTTGTGATGTTTGCAGGATCCCAAGTTCTGTTTGTCAAGTTGTTTACAGTACCGTTTGCACCATTAACTAGAACTTTACCTGCATTGATATTGCCTGTTACGCCGTTAATAGTTACTGCGTTAGCGCCGTCACCAGCTTTTACGATACCTTTTGTACCGTCGATGTTGACTGCATTATTACCGGAACCTAATGTTATAGTGTCTTTCAATGCAACTGTGTAAGTTTTAGCTTTTGTTACATTATCTACAGTTTCATCAACATTGATGTTTTTGCTACCTTCTACTTTTGTATTAGATGCAGCTTTTACATCGTTCAATTGTTTAACATTTACAGCATCGTTGTCTTCTACGCCAGCTGTTACGTTTTTGATTTGCGTATTGTTAGCGTTGAAGCCATTATCTGTAACGAATTGTTTGTTGTTGATTGTCAAGCCATCGTTGTTGATTGTTGTTTGACCAGTTGTTACGCTATTCAAGCCTGTTAAGTCTTTTGCAAGTTTAACATTCAACTTACCGTTTTCGGATACCACACCGATGTTGTTGTCAGACAATTTAGATTTCTCAGTAATGCCACCTACAACATCCAATGTTTGACCAAGATCTTTATGGATTAATTCGCCAGAATCAGCTTGGAAGTTCAAGCCTTTCTTAGTCAAGTCATTGCCGTTGTCAGTGATTTTCTTATCAACAATTTTCAATTGGTCTTCTGTTGCAGCTTGACCACTTGTGAAGTTTTTGCCATCCCAAGTGATGTTTGTCAAGTTATTTACAGTACCAGCAGTACCGTTGACAGTCACTTTACCGGAGTTGATAGTGCCGTTTGTACCATTGATAGTTACAGCATTAGCACCGTCACCAGCTTTTATGATACCTGTAGTACCGTTGATGTTGATTGCATTATTGCCGGAACCTAAAGTTACATTGTCTTTCAATGCTACTTTGTAAGTTTTAGCTTGTGTATTAGGATCTACTGTGGAGTTAACATTGATATTTTCGCTACCTTCAACTGTAGTGTTAGATGCATTTTTAACTTCATTCAATTGATTCAAGTTAACTGCATCATTGCCATCAGTACCAGCTTTTACGTTTTTGATTTGTGTATTGTTAGCATCAAAACCGTTAGCTGTAACGAATTTCTTACCACCAATTGTTAAACCTTCGTT
This sequence comes from uncultured Veillonella sp., assembly GCF_963551295.1. Lineage (NCBI taxonomy): Bacteria > Bacillati > Bacillota > Negativicutes > Veillonellales > Veillonellaceae > Veillonella > uncultured Veillonella sp. Next base: position 148,147 of record NZ_CAUVFT010000001.1, on the reverse strand, counting down.
ATTAATTGTTGTAGCACCAGTTGTTACACTTGTTAAGCCAGTCAACTCTTTAGCGAGTTTAACATTCAACTTGCCATTTTCAGATACCACACCGATGTTATTGTTGGATAATTTAGATGCATCAGAAATGCCACCGTTGATATCCAATGTTTCGCCAAGATCTTTATGAATACTTGTAGCGTCATCGCCTTTGAAGTTCAAGCCCTTCTTAGTCAAGTTGCTACCGTTGTCAGTGATTTTCTTATCAACAACTTTCAATTGGTCTTCTGTTGCAGCTTGGCCGCTTGTGATGTTATTAGCATCCCAAGTGATATTTGTTAAGTTGTTTACAGTACCTTTAGCACCGTTAACAAGAACTTTACCGGAATTGATATTGCCTGTTACACCGTCAATCGCTACGTTACCAGCAGTAATTGTGCTGTTTGTACCGTTGATAGTTACAGCATTATTGCCTTCGCCGGCTTTCACAATACCTTTTGTGCCGTCGATATTAACAGCAGTATTGCCGGAACCCAATGTTACTGTATCTTGTAAACCAACTGTATAAGTCTTAGCTTTAGTAAGTGGATCTTCAGAATCAGTTACATTGATGTTTTTACCTGCTTTTACAACAGTTTTAGCTGCCGCTGCGTTGTTAGATACTTCTTTCAACTGTTTAAGGTTAACTGCATGGTTATCCTCTGTACCAGCTTTCACATTTGTGATTTGAGTATCGTTAGCATTAAAGCCGTTGCTTGTAACAAATGTGTTACCACCGATTGTCAAACCATTGTTGTTAATAGTTGTAGCACCAGTTGTTACGCTGTTCAAGCCTGTCAAATCTTTAGCAAGTTTAACATTCAATACGCCGTTGTTATTAACTACGCCGATGTTATTTTCTGAAAGTTTAGATGCGTCAGCTTGACCGCCAGAGATTTTCAAAGTTTGACCAAGGTCTTTATGAATTGCAGTACCTGTATCACCTTGGAAGTTCAAGCCTTTTTCTACGATTTCAGTTTTTGTAGTATCAATTTTATTATCTACTACTTTCAATTGATCTTCTGTTGCAGCTTGACCATTAGTAATAGCTTTAGGGTTCCAAGTTCTGTTAGTCAATTCATTAACAGTACCTGTAGTACCATTGATAGTCACTTTACCGGAGTTGATAATACCATTTGTGCCATTGATAGTCACAGCATTATCGCCAGTACCAGCTTTCACGATACCTGTTGTACCGTTAATATTGATAGCTGTATTACCTGTGCCTAATGTTACTTCATCTTTCAAGCCTACAGTATACGTTTTAGCTTTAGTTACATTGTCGATGCTTTCATCAACTTTAATGTTTTTGCCTTCAGCTACTTTCGTATTAGCTGCAGATGCACTGTTGGATACTTCTTTCAATTGTGCCAAGTTTACTGCATCGCTGTCGATTGTACCGCGAGCAACGTTAGTAATCTTGTTACCACCATTATCTAAACCGGATTTAGTAAGGGATACGGATGCATTGTTTGTAGCACCGTTACTGATAGTTACACCGTTGGAAGTAACTTTTGTATCGCCTACAGTTACGCTGTTCAAACCTTTAAGATCTTTAGCCAAACGAACTTTCAAGTCGTTAGAGCCATCGGATACAACACCGATGTTATCTTCAGCAGTTAATTTGGATGCTTCTGTAATGCCACCTTTAACATTTACTTGTTCACCAAGTTTTTTGTTAATTACGTTACCGGAGTCAGCACCGAATTTCATGCCTTTATTGATCAATTCTTCTTTAGTCTTGAACAATTGGCTGCCATTGATAGCATCTGTGGATGTAGCTGTTACAGCACCATCTTTTACATTTGTAATTGTAGTGCCATTAGCGCCTTCCAATGTTACCTTAGTTTTATCAACAACACCGTTATTGATGTCATATTTAACAGCACGATCTGTCAATTTATCTACGGAAGATTTGGATGCAATGTTATTGATTGTAACTTGCTCTTTAATGCCTGCATGGTTTTTATCCTCTACGGTCAAGGATACTTCACCATTGTCGTTTACCTTGTAGGAACCGTCAGCGCTGGAGTTTCTTACAAGACGATAGTCAGTTGCACTGCTACCTTGTTGAGTAATTTGTTCACTAACTTTTTTCAACTGATCTTCAGTCGCTGCACGACCGGATACGATAGATGTGGAATCCCAGTTCTTATTACTCAAGTTAGTTACATAATTACCAGTTTCACTTGCATTTTTCGTATTTTGAACAGTTTGAGCGCCCATTACAACAGCACCAGCAGTCACTCTGCCTGCAATACCATCAAGAACTACTTGATTGTTACCGCTACCCAATGTCACTTTGTTGTTCAAACGAAGATCATATTTAGCGCCTTCAGTGCTTGTAGCAGGAGTTGTTGTCAATTTAAGGTTATCATCGGAAACAGTTACTTTTGAATGTTTGCCTGCTTCGATTTTTACATCATGTAATTGGCTACCATTTACAGCATCTGTAGAAGTAGAGGATACTTCACCAGCTTTCAAGTTAGTAATTGTTGTGCCACCTTGGCCTTCCAAAGTAACCTTGTTTTTATTAACAGTTGCACCGTTAAGATCATATTTAACAGCACGTTCTGTCAATTTATCCAATTCAGTTTTGGATGCGATATTGTTGATTGTTACCGTATTAGCAGGGTTGTTAGGATGAGCTTCATCTTTAACTTTTAAATCAACCTTGTTGTTTTCTACAGAGTAAGAACCATCTGCAGAATTTGTATTGTTGATCAAGCGGTAATCTGTTTTAGCTGCATTAGTAGTCTTGATTTCATCAGACACTTTTTTCAACTGATCTTCAGTTGCTGCACGACCAGATGTGATTGTAGGGTTTTGAACATTCCATTCTTTATTGTCCAAACCAGTTACATAGTTTTTATTGTCGCTATGTTTACCTACACGAACAGAACCTGCAGTTACGCTGTTCAAACCTGTTAGGTCTTTTGCCAACTTAACATTAAGGTTACCGTCTTTAGCTACAACACCGATGTTGTTGTCAGATAAAGCACCTGTAGCGCCACCAGTAATACCTAAAGTATCGCCAAGTTGTTTATTGATTTTAACATTGTTATCGCCTTGGAAGCTTAAGCCTTTAGCGATCTTGTTAGTGTTATTTGTGATATTAGTAGTATTGATATCTTGTTGCTCTTTAGAAGCAAGGTTCGTCAACTTAACTTGTTTAGGGTTGGAACCATCAGCATCCGCAACAGTCAATGTCATGCTACCATCAGCAGCTACTTTATATTCGCCGTTGCTGCCTGCTGCAGGGTTTGCAATCAAGCGGTAGTCAGTTTTGGAAAGACCGTTAGAGATTTTAGAGATATCAACATCAAATGTTTGATTATCATTACGTGTCAATGTCAATCTCTTACCGTCATTGGATACTGTACCGGATGTAACATACGTATTTTTCAAACCTGTTACTTCAGCAGTCAAACCATTTGTACCGGTCATGTTAATTTTGCCGTTACCGTTTGCTTCATACGTAGCAGCACCACGTTGTAAGTATTTATCGTATTTAGCCGCAATACGAGAGATATCACCGATATTAGCAGCATTTGTTAATGTATCACCACCGGATTGTACATTGGTAATTTGATACCCACCAGCATTGATACCGGTTCTGCTCATAGAAACTTTACCAGTTGTAACGGAGTTGAAGTTTGCATCATCAACTGTTGCAACCGTAACATTATCTCCGGCGCCTTCTAATTTAATATTATTACCAGCTTTAAAGTTCACTGTACGATTAGGAGCTTTTACGTCTTTAACCTTTTGGCCATTAACTTGAAGTTCCCAACCGGAGTTTGCGGATTTAATAGCTTCATGAACAGTGTTTTTACCTGTATCACCAATATTAGTCATGGTGATAGAACCGTTTTGGTCAACCTGAGCATTGCCGCCTAAGATATTCTTAGTGCTTTTAGCTACATTACCTACTGCATTAGCAACGCCATATAATTGGCTACCATTAATAGCATCTGTAGATTGTGCATTTACACGACCAGCTGCTACGTTAGTAATTGTACGTTTTGTAGAAGTATTACCTACGCTAACTGTGGAATCAGCAGTACCACCTGCATAGTTGTATTGCAAACCGTTAATAGTTTCACTAGCAGTGCTTACAGGAGCAGCTGTTGCAGAATTAGCACCTAACGCAACGCCACGAACGTTATTTACTGTTGCTTTGCTACCGAGAGCTAAGCCTTCGTTTTCTTGTACGCTTGCTTCGCTACCGATTGCTACAGCATCAGTCACTTCTTTTTTCGCTTTAAGCTGAGTAATTAATTGAGCGTTATCTTTATAAACACTGCTATCACGTACACGTTCTAATGTACCAGCTTGAGCACTTACGCCCAATGCGATGGAACGAGAACCAGTTGCTTGTGCATCATCACCGATAGCCACAACATTTTTCTTGTCTCCGTCTTGAGTACTCAAAGCACTAGCTTCACGACCCATAGCAATAGAGCCGTAACCTTCAGAATGAGCATTGTTACCGATAGCTGTAGAACGTTCGCCTAATGCCCATGCCGCATTACCTGCAGCCACAGAGGAACCGCCTAATGCATAAGTATCATTACCCAATGCCACGCCGGAACCACCATGAGCACGCGCGGAGTTACCTACGGCAACGGAATTATTTACTTTGTATTGAGGATCATTTTGAATACCGGATTCAGCATTGTTACCAATAGCGATGCCATCTTTCGCACGAGTTTGCGCATTGTTACCAAGAGCAACCGCATTATCACGATAATGTGCTGCACCGTTACCTATAGCTACACCTTGAATGCCTTGAGATATAGCACGATTACCGATAGCTACGCCTCTTGCATAAGCTTCACCTTTATAATTTGAGCCAGAAGCAACATTAGCACCTGTACCCATAGCAACACTATCTTCAGTATTTGATTTAGCACCTTGACCGATAGCAATAGAACGAGCTGCATTAGCTTGGGTATTAGTAGTTCCGTCATATGCTGTATATGGTGTGCCTTTATCATCATATTTAGGAGTTGGATTTGCAGAACCGATAGCAATAGATTGATCACCTGTTGCTAATGCGGAATGACCCATAGCCAAGCTGGCTTTACCTTGTGCAGATGCAGCTGTACCAATAGCCGCCGCATATTGTTCGCCTGCATAGGCTTGACGCATCATAGCTAAAGAGTTAAAACCTTCAGCTTTAGCTGCTGCGCCAACAGCAATAGCACCGATTTGTTCGGACTGAGCATAATGACCAAGCGCTACACCTAAGCCACGAGACTTAGAAGAATCACCGATAGAAATACCGGATACAGAACCATCTTTAGAACGTGCATTCGCATTGTTACCAATTTGGATGCCGAACACTTTATCATTGGTATATAAATGGCCATTACCTTTATTGCCCGGAGTTTTATAATCATACATCTGAATAGTAGGGGCACCTTCATCAGGTTTTAACCAAGTCAACCCACGATCATCTTTAGGTCCAGGACTGATGGAAAGCCCTCTATCCGCAGTATAAGCAGACGCCAACCCACTACCGCAGGTTAAAACCATAGCCGCCAAGCCAACTTTTACCGAAGCTTTTGCGGAATTACTAACAAAGCTTTTGGAGCCACGAGTATGGCTTTTTGCAATTTCAGATACAACGACATATGCGCCTCGTACCTGACTCCAAATTACCCTATAAATACGATTCATTTAGTAGTACCTACCTTTCACACAGTTTTATAAGGGATTCTAAAACCAACACTAAAACACTAAAAATAATAAAATTTTCATCAAAAATTTAATTACTATACATATAAAATATCAGATTAGTTTATGAATGTAAATATATTTTTTTCATATTTCGCTCATTTATTTTCAGAACTTTAAACTTCTTTTAAAAATTGATTTTCTTACTCATTTAAATATATTTTCAATCATAAAAACCCTTACAACAATGGGCCAAACAACACTTATAATCTAAAGCTAATGATTTTATAGTAAATTAATCACATTTATAATTTTCGATTAAAATTATATGTTCTGTATTATACACTATTATGAAAAGTTTGTGAAGTCAAACACAAAAAAAGAACGAAAGTCCTTTCATAGTAGACTTTCGTTCTTTCATTTTATATACCATATAGGGTTAAAATCATCTAATTTTCATGGGTATTTTCTGGTACATCAGCTCACTTTTTACCACATGAACATAAGATGAAACAGATATGAATTACATGCCTAAACGACTCATAATTAGAGCCAATTGTCGCTTAGTTTCTTCATTATCTTTCTGTAGACGAAGATTATCTTCTTTTAATGCCGCATAGTCTGCAGTTAATTTTTCATCCTGCGCTTTCATGCGTGCATTTTCAGCTTTCAAAGCAGTCATTTCATCCTGCATTACGTACATAGAACTGATAGGACCGCCCTTGTAGCGTTCAGGAATAGCCTTCTTCTCATCAGAAGAACCGAATTTACGAGTTACACCAGCATTCACCATATTATGGTGGCTACCAACAGATACGCCTGCATGGAACATAGTGTCTTCCGATGTGTAGTGAGCAACACCTAAAGCTGCTGCAGTTTCGCCTCTGTAATTACCAATACCAGCCATCACTTGAGTTGGTTCTAACGGATCATATTGAATCGGTTTCAACGCAGACATAGCCGCCGCATGAGCACCTACACGTTGCGTTTCGCCCGCCACGGAATTAATAGCATTGGCCATGCCCTCCGTAACTCCTTTCAATTGATTTACGTTAACCGCATCTGTACCGTTTACACCAGGACCTACATTGCTAATTGTTTTACCACCATTATTCAATCCGTCTTTAGTAAGACTTACAGTGTTACCGCTAGCAGGAGTAATGGTTATACCACTGCCGTTCACAACTGTAGAGTTACCTGCAGTATCCTTAGTCGTTACTGACGTAAGACCTTTCAAATCTTTCGCCATACGAACTTTAAGATTAGTACCGTCAGATACGACGCCTACATTATCTTCTGTAGTCAACTTGCTAGCATCAGTAATACCACCGATTACGTTTACCTGTTCGTTAAGCTTTTTGTTAATCACATTACCGGAATCACCACCGTATTTCATACCATCGTCTTTAGTTGCCACTTGATGTGTCTTGCCCTGTTCATCTTGGTACTTAATACGAGTAATAGCATTACCTCCTAAATCAGAATCGCCCTTATCAGCAATCATATCTGCATTGCGCCCATCTTTTCCGGTTAAACCGATATGACCAACACCGTCTTTGCCGGACATAGATACAGCATCTTTACCGTCTTTACCTGTAATAGCTACTTTACCGTCTGTACCATTCGCAGCGTCTGGACCTGTAATGGAAACGCCATCTTGACCGTTTTTGCCAACTTTCACCTTATCAGTCGATACCGTATCGGCAGTGACCGTTTTGGTAGTAACGCTATCGGTCTTAAGATTCTTAGCCATTTTAATAGTAACATTACCATTTTCGGCTACTGTTTTGATATTTTCACCGGAATAATCACTATCAGCCCCTTGACCTTCACCTTTGATAGTAACCTTTTGACCTAAATCACGGTGGAAATCGCCTGTATTACCGGCAAAATCCATACCTTTCTTCGTAATATCATCACCTAAGTTATTAATCTTATTATCCAAGGTTTTATGGGACTTCTGCAATTGATCTTCTGTAGCAGCACGACCACTTGTGATATTGTTAGGATCCCAATCTTTGTTTTCCAAACCTGTCACATGACCGTCCTTGCCATCAACAGATACTTTACCTGCCGCGATCTTACCATCTTTACCGTCGATAGTTACCTTATCTCCGGCCTTAATTGTACCGTTTGTACCGTCAATCGCTACATTGCCGGCCTTGATTGTACCCTTATCGCCATCGATTTCAACTTTATCACCGGCTTTGATGGTGCCTTTGTTACCATCGATAGTAATGTTGTCACCGGCTTTGATAGTACCTGTTGTACCATCCATTGCAATTTGTTTCGTAGGATCAGTCCCCATTGTTACTTGGTCTTTGAGGCCCACTTTGTAATTTGTAGAACCGTCCGCATTAGTGGTCTTATCTACTTGGACATTATTACCTGCCGTTACTGTTGTAGTAGCAGCTGCTGCGGCTTTATCCAATTGAGATTTATTAACCGCATCCTTAGGATTTGTACCGTCAGCTACATTAGTAATCTTATTGCCGGCTCCATCAATACCGCTCTTCGTCATAGATGGACCATTGGTAATCTTCACGCCGTCTTTTGTAACAGCAGTCAACGGATTGCCATCCTTATCTTGAACGGTCATACCTTCACCATTTACAACGGTTTTACCGTTTACACCATCAGTGCCATTATTGAAAGTTATGGAATCTAAACCTTTCAGATTTTTTGCTAAACGAACATTAAGGATATTATTTTTACTAATAACACCAATATTGTTTTCGGTCAACTCAGATTCATTGGTGACACCACCCTTAATATCCAATTGTTCATTAAGTTTCTTCTTGATGGTAGTACCGGAGTCGCCACCATATGCCATGCCATCATCTTTCGTTGCCACTTGATGGGTTATGCCACTTTCATCTTGATATTTAATGCGAGTAATTTCATTTCCATTAACATCAGCAGACCCTTTTTCAGCAGTAATATCCGCACTTTTACCGTCTTTACCACTTAATCCGATGTGACCAACACCATCTTTACCAGATATGGACACAGCATCCTTGCCGTTTTTATCTGTAACAGCGACTTTACCATCAGTGCCATTCACAGTATCTGGACCTGTAAGAGATACGCCATCCTTACCGTCTTTGCCAACTTTCACGGATTCAGCTTTAAGATTTTTGTTCATCTTCACATCGATAGTCGTGTTACCTGTTGCTGCATCTTGTTTGATGAAAGTCTTAATATTGTCACCACTATAGTCAGCATCGTCAGCTTTGCCTTCACCTTGAACAGTGACAATAGAGCCTAATTTATTAGTTTGTACGCCGCCTACATTGGCATTGAATTTAAGCCCTGTATCAGTTTGACCTGCCAAAGCTTGTTTCAATTGATCCTCTGTTGCAGCACGACCGGATACAACATTACCTGCATTCCAAGTCTTATTATCAAGCCCTGTCACGTAGTTACCTGTATTAGCAGGGGTTGCACCATCGGATTGTTTACCCATGGTTACAGTACCGGCTTTCACCGTTTCCGTAGCCGTAACAGATGTAACATTAAGATCTTTCTTCAATTTTAAACCGATCTTCGTATCGTCACCGGTTTGCGTGATTTCCGTCGTAATATTATCGTCGCCGTTTACCGTTACCTTGGAGCCTAGTTTATTAGTTTTTTCAGCGTTATTATCCGCATCAAAACGAAGGCCTTTGTTGGTAAGTTCAGTCTTAGCATCACTAATGTTTTTATTTAACTCAGTTTTAGTGTCATGCAATTGACTGCCGTTCACCGCATCTTTGGAGTTAGCCGCCACATCGCCATTAGCAACATTGGTAATCTTTTGATCGTTCGCATTGATGCCATTTGGAGATACATAGGTCTTACCGCCTACGGTCAAACCACCACTATTGATGGTTGTACCGCCAGCTGTTACGCTGTCCAAACCAGTTAATGTTTTAGCTAACTTCACGTTTAACGTACTACCATCAGATACGACACCAATATTATTATCCGTTAAATCTGCAGCTGCAGCTCCGCCTTTAATGGCAACAGTACCACCTAGCTTCTTGTTGATAGTCGTGCCGAAATCACCGTCAAAGTTCAAGCCTTTATCCACTTCGGATTTAGACGCCACATCCTTAATCGTTACGGTTTTTGTTTTATCCGGATGGTTCTTATCCTGTACGGTCAATGCTACGTCACCGTTGGCATCTACAGTGTAGTCACCATTGGAGCCTGCCGTAGGATTCGCAACGAGACTGAAGTCCGTTGCACTAGCACCTTGTTTCTTAACTTCATCACTAACCGTTTTCAACTGGTCTTCCGTTGCTGCACGGCCAGATGCAATCGTAGGATTTTCAATGCTCCACGCCTTATTATCAAGACCTGTTACGTAATTACCCGTATTAGCAGGGGTTACACCATCAGATTGTTTACCCATAGTTACCGTACCAGCTTTCACAGTTTCCGCTGCAGTAACAGATGTAACATTAAGATTTTTCTTCAATTTAAGGCCGATCTTTGTATCATCGCCAGTTTGACTAATTTCTGTCGTAATATTGTCGTCGCCGTTTACAGTTACCTTGGAACCTAATTTATTCGTTTTTTCAGCGTTATTATCCGCATCAAAACGAAGGCCTTTATTGGTAAGTTCAGTTTTTGCGTCACCAATATTTTTATTGAGTTCCGTTTTAGTGTCAGCAATATTTTTGTTTAGTTCGGTTTTAGTATCGCCAATGTTTTTATTTAATTCATTCTTTGTATCAGCGATATTCTTGTTTAACTCAGTTTTAGCGTCATGCAATTGACCACCGTTAACCGCATCTTTGGAGTTAGCCGCCACATCACCATTAACAACATTGGTAATCTTTTTGTCGTTCGCATTGATACCGTTCGGAGATACATAGGTCTTACCGCCTACGGTCAAACCACCACTATTGATGGTTGTACCGCCAGCTGTTACGCTGTCCAAACCAGTTAATGTTTTAGCTAACTTCACGTTTAACGTACTGCCATCAGATACGACACCAATATTATTATCAGTTAAATCTGCAGCTGCAGCTCCCCCTTTAATGGCAACAGTACCACCTAATTTCTTATTAATAGTCGTGCCAGAGTCGCCATTAAAGTTCAAGCCTTTATCCAATTCGGATTTAGATGCTACATCTTTAATCGTTACGGTTTTTGTTTTATCCGGATGGTTCTTATCTTGAACTGTCAATGCCACGTCACCATTGGCATCTACAGTATAGTCACCATTGGAACCTGCCGCAGGATTTGCAACGAGACTAAAGTCCGTTGCATTAGCGCCTTGAGTTGTGATGGCTTCAGTAACTGTCTTCAATTGATCTTCTGTTGCAGCACGTCCGCTGACAGCAGTCGGATTAGTGACGCTCCATGTCTTATTATCAAGACCTGTTACGTAGTTACCCATATTAGCAGGAGTTGCACCATCGGATTGTTTACCCATAGTTACAGTACCGGCTTTCACAGTTTCCGTAGCAGTAACAGTGGTAACATTAAGGTCTTTCTTCAATTTAAGACCAATCTTCGTATCGTCACCAGTTTGACTGATTTCCGTCGTAATATTGTCGTCGCCATTTACTGTTACCTTAGAGCCTAGTTTATTCGTTTTTTCAGCGTTATTATCCGCATCAAAACGAAGGCCTTTGTTGGTAAGTTCAGTTTTTGCGTCACCAATATTTTTATTCAACTCAGTCTTAGCATCACTAATGTTTTTATTTAACTCAGTTTTAGTGTCATGCAATTGACTGCCGTTCACCGCATCTTTGGAGTTAGCCGCCACATCGCCATTAGCAACATTGGTAATCTTTTGATCGTTCGCATTGATGCCATTTGGAGATACATAGGTCTTACCGCCTACGGTCAAACCACCACTATTGATGGTTGTACCGCCAGCTGTTACGCTGTCCAAACCAGTTAATGTTTTAGCTAACTTCACGTTTAACGTACTGCCATCAGATACGACACCAATATTATTGTCCGTCAAGTTCGCAGCCGCTGCACCACCTTTGATGCTAAGCTTATCGCCCAACTGTTTATTAATTACAGCGCCGCTATCTCCATCAAAGTTAAGGCCTTTAGCAATAGTCGTATTGATTGTGGATATAGCATTTTTATTAGTCGTAATATCTTGCGTATTTTGAGCGATATTTTGCTTATTTTGTGCAATATCAGTCTTATTCTTACCGATGTCAGTTGTATTTTGAGCAATATCAGCCTTGTTTTTAGTTATATCTTGTTTATTCTTGCCAATATCAGTCGCATTTTGAGCAATGTCAGTTGTGTTTTGAGCTATTTTATCCTTGTTCGTATTAACTTGCGTATTAACAGACTTCAACTGATCTTCCGTTGCAGCACGGCCGGTTACGGCTTGTGGATTATCTACATCCCAAGCAGTATTAGTAAGACCAGTTACCGTGCCTGCAGTACCATCCACAGATACAGGATTAGCAGTTCCTAAGGTGATTTTATCCCCTAATCCGACAGTATATTCCTTACCGCCGGCTGCATTTGTACCTTCTTCTACAGTGATGTTGCTGTTTTTAGCTTTCACAGTACTTGCCTTAGCAGTTCCACCGATAGCATCCTGCAACTGACTGAAGTTAACCGCATCAGTAGGATCTGTGCCTTTTGCTAGACCGGTAATCTTTTGATTATTTGCATTGATACCGTTTGGCGTTACGTAGGTCTTGCCGCCTACGGTCAAACCACTACTATTAATAGTCGTTCCGCCAGCTGTTACGCTATCCAAACCAGTTAATGTTTTAGCTAGTTTCACATTTAATGTGCTGCCATCAGACACGACACCGATATTATTGTCCGTAAGATCCGCCGTAGCACCACCTTTAATGGTAACAGTGTCGCCCAATTTTTTATTAATCGCAGCACCGCTATCGCCGTTAAAGTTTAATCCTTTATTGATATTAGTTACATTTGTATTAACCTTATCATTAACGGATTTCAACTGATCTTCTGTTGCAGCACGACCACTTACAGCTTGAGGATTATCCGCATTCCAAGACTTATTATCGAGCCCTGTCACAAAGTTACCGTTTGCACCACCGGCACCACCTGATTGTTCGCCCATAGTCACAGTGCCAGCTTTCACAGTATCAGCGGCAGTAACAGTAGTAACATTGAGATCTTTCTTTAATTTAAGACCGATCTTAGTATCATCACCAGTTTGACTGATTTCTGTCGTAATATTATCATCACCATTTACCGTTACCTTGGAACCCAGTTTATTGGTCTTAGTTCCACCTGTATCCGCATCAAACTTGAGACCGGTATTAATCACATCATTCTTCGCGGTCGATATATTATTGTTTAGCTCGGTTTTTGCATTATCTATATTGCCGTTCAGTTCGGTTTTAGCCGCATGAAGTTGACCGCCGTTAACTGCCTCTTTGGAGTTAGCCGCCACGTCACCATCAGCAACATTAGTTATTTTCTTGTCGTTTGCATTGATGCCGTTCGGAGATACATAGGTCTTACCACCTACGGTTAACCCACCACTATTGATCGTTGTACCACCAGCCGTTACGCTATCCAAACCGGTTAATGTTTTAGCTAGTTTTACATTTAATGTGCTGCCATCAGATACGACACCGATATTATTATCCGTCAAATTCGCAGCTGCGGCACCGCCCTTGATGCTAAGCTTATCGCCCAACTGTTTGTTAATTACAGCACCGCTGTCTCCATCAAAGTTAAGACCTTTAGCAATAGTTGTATTGATTGTAGAGATAGCATTTTTATTGGTCGCAATATCTTGTGTATTCTGAGCAATATTTTGTTTATTTTGTGCAATATCAGTCGTATTCTTACCAATATTCGTTGTATTTTTAGCTATATCTGCGGTGTTTTTAGCTATATCTTGTTTGTTCTTACCGATGTCAGTCGTATTTTGAGCTATATCAGTCGTATTTTGAGCTATATCAGTCTTGTTCTTAGCTATATCTTGCTTATTCTTACCGATGTCAGTCGTATTCTGAGTAATGTCAGTTGTGTTTTTAGCTATTTTATCCTTATTTGTGTTAACTTGCGTATTAACTGTTTTTAACTGATCTTCCGTTGCGGCACGACCAGTTACGGCTTGTGGGTTATCCACATTCCAAGCAGTATTAGTAAGTCCTGTTACAATTCCTGCAGTTCCGTCCACGGTTACAGGATGTGCTGTACCTACAGCAAGTTTATTACCCAAGCCAACAGTGTATTCCTTACCACCATTCGCATTGGTACCTTCTGTTACGATTACATTTGCATCCTTTGGTTTTACTGTAGTCGCCTTAGCAGTACCACCGATAGCACTTTGTAATTGACTGAAATTAACCGCATCGTTAGGCGCCGTACCATTAGCAACACCAGTAATCTTTTGATTATTAGCATTGATGCCATCAGGTGTTACATAGGTTCTAGCACCTACACTCAAACCATTTTTACTAATAGTAGTATTTCCTGCATTAACGCTCTCTAATCCTGTTAAATATTTTGCCAACTTTACAGTCAATCTACCGGTACCATCGGATACAACACCAATATTATTATCGGATAATGCCCCTGTAGCACCGCCTTTAATGACTAGAGTATCACCTAATTTTCTCTTAATCGAAGCACCTGTATCGCTGCTAAAATAGAGCCCTTTTTCAAGAGTATTATTGATAGTGTTAATATCATTCTTATTAGTAGTAATATCACCTTGTATTTTTGTGATATTTCGTGCATTGGCACCAATACGGCTTGAGTTATCTGAGATATTCTGCGTATTTTGATTAATAAAATACTGATTGGAATTAACTCTCTCATTAACCCGCTTTAACTGATCTTCCGTAGCAGCACGCCCTGTAACAGGTGCTGGATTATTTACATTCCATGATGTATTGGTAAGACCTGTGACCGTTCCTGTACCACTATCTATGGTTACAGGATGCGAGGCCGCCCCTTTCCCTACAGTAATCTTATAATTTAAGCCAACAGTATACTCCTTACCACCTTTCGCCGTTGAGTTTTCCCTTACCGTAATATTACCATCATCATTTGCTTTTACTATGGCTTCTTTAGCTGTACCGTTAATTGCGCGTTGCAACTGACCGTAGTTAACTGCGTCCTGACTACCACTACCGTCTGCAACACCTCTAAGCTGTTGATTATTGGCATTAAGACCACCTGTTGACACATAGAGTTTACCGCCTACAGACACCCCTTTATTATCAATCGTAGCAGTTCCTGCTGTTACGCTATCCAAACCAGTTATTTTTTTAGCCAATTTCACATTTAGTGTGCCATTTCCGTCTGCTTGAACCCCAATATTGTTGTCAGCCAAAGCACCGGTAGCGCCACCTTTTATTCTTACTGTGTCACCTAATTTTACTTGGTTCTGAACAAAGTTATCACCATAAAAGAACAATCCTTTATCGATATTGTCTTTATTATATCTAATAGCATCGTGGATCGTGCTTTTACCTGTAAAGCCGATATCACTCATCGTTAATTTACCGGTATCAGGATCGAGCGCTGCATTACCGCCAAGGATATTTTTAGTAGTAGTGGCTAAATTGCCCAAGCTATTTGCTACGGCATATAGCTGACTACCATTAATAGCATCTGTAGACGAAGAATTCATACGCCCTGCTGCCACATTTGTAATCGTGCGTTTTACTGTATCATTACCAATACTTACGGTAGAATCTGCCGTTCCTCCCGCTAAATTCTTATACCACAAACCATTTACAAACTGATTCGGTGTACTATGAGTATCCGCAGTCGCAGAATTAGTACCTAATGCAACTGAGCGATTATGATTTTTATTTACCGTCGTATTTCTACCGAGAGTAACACTATCCTCTGCATAGCTAACTGCACGATTACCGATGGCAATACTATTTTTCTGAACTGAGTCAGAGTCTGTACCAATAGCTAAAGAAGAATCCTCACGGGCATTACTTTCCCAGCCCATTGCAATAGAATTAAGTCCTGTTGCATAGGAATTTACACCGATAGCACGAGACCCTTCAGCCTTAGCTTGTGCATTATTACCGATTGCAACGGCCCATTTACCTCTTGCCTGTGATCCGTTGCCCATTGCAACGGCACCACCAGCAGCGGCTTTAGCATTATTACCAAATGCCATGGAGGATCCACCCCAAGCTCTGGCATTGGTACCAAATGCCTGATCATTATCGGCACCCACATAGTTACCGGCCTCATCATATCCAGCCCAAGATGTATTACCAAGGGCAAAGCCATTTAAAGAAGCTACTTTTGTCAAATTACCGATAGCGACACCATTATTTACTTCAACCGTTGCATTTCTTCCGATGGCAACACCTTGTACATTACCAACATTAGCCCTATTTACTTTTGTAACAGTAGCACCTGTACCCAATGCCACACTGTTATCTGCCAATGCTGTACTATTGTCACCTATCGCTACAGTACCATTTTTAGCTTGAGCGCCGGCCCCTTGCACAATAGTACTCCCATGCACGATCATTGGAGACATCATGGACATAAATAAAGCCGTAGCAATTACAGGCCCTGACATCTTGGCAAATACCGATGTCATTGTCGATCGTTTCGACATATTCTTCGCTGTTTCAGCTACAACGACATAACATCCTTTTGTACGACTCCAGATTACTTTAAAAATTCGGTTCATCTCGTCTTACTCCTTGCATAAAACTATCAGATTATATGAATATAATAAAATATTTTATAACTATTTTAAAAAGTAAAAATACAGTTAATATATGGCTATTTACCGATGCATATCATATTAAACATATCATATTCTATGGTAAAAGTAAAAAATTTTTCACTCTACACTCACTTCCAAATCATAAATATTTATGAATATACAAAAACTCCGCTATATACCTTATGAATATGCTAAATGTACTAATTTTTTCGCATAAAATTAACTTCATGAAAAAAATGTATTTCACCTTAGTAAACTATTATGATCCAATTGTTACTCACCTATTTCGATTATCTTACAAGTTAATCATGACATATATATGCTCATAACAACCATTGCATCTATTTCTTGCATGCAAAAAGGCGCCAAAAGCATTTCGCTTTTGGCGCCTTTTATAAGCACTGCCGTATCAATATGTTATTTCATATTATTTCAAGCCCGCTTGTTGCATCAATAATGCAATTTGTGCTCTCATTTCTTCATTGTCGCGTTGTACTTTTTCGTACTTAGCTTTCAAAGCAGTCATTTCATCTTGCATTACGTACATGGAGCTAATAGGACCACCTTTGTAACGTTCAGGAACCGCTTTCTTCGCATCGGAAGTACCGAATTTACGAGTTACACCGGCATTCACCATGTTATGGTGGCTACCAACAGATACACCTACATGGAACATAGTATCTTCTGCTGTGTAATGTGCAACGCCAAGAGCCGCCGCAGTTTCACCTCTGTAATTACCGATACCGGCCATCACTTGAGTTGGTTCCAATGGATCATATTGAATAGGTTTCAATGCAGACATAGCCGCCGCATGAGCGCCTACACGTTGTGTTTCGCCCGCTACGGAGTTAATAGCATTAGCTAACCCATCTGTAGCACCTTTCAATTGATTTACGTTAACTGCATCCGTGCCGTTTACGCCAGGGCCTACATTGGTAATTGTATTACCGCCGTTGTTGAGGCCATCTTTAGTAAGACTTACAGCATTACCGCTAGCAGGTGTAATTGTTACACCGCCACCGTTCATAACTGTCGTATTACCTGCAGCATCCTTAGTTGTTACTGTTTCAAGACCTTTCAAGTCTTTCGCCATACGAACCTTAAGGTTGCCAGTACCATCGGATACGACACCTAAATTATCTTCTGTAGTCAACTTACTAGCATCAGTAATGCCACCCACTACATTAACTTGTTCGTTAAGCTTTTTCTTGATTACGGAACCGCTATCGCCACCGTATTTCATACCATCATCTTTAGTTGCCACTTGGTGGATCTTACCGTTTTCGTCTTGGTATTTAATACGAGTGATGTTGTTACCGTCTAAGTCTGGATCACCTTTATCAACGGTAATATCCGCATTACGGCCGTCTTTACCAGTTAAACCGATATGACCAACACCGTCTTTACCGGACATGGATACAGCATCTTTACCGTCTTTACCAGTAATGCCTACTTTACCGTCTGTACCGTCAACACCGTTAGGACCAGTAATGGATACGCCATCCTTACCGTTTTTGCCGACTTTCACCTTATCGGTAGTCAAGCTGTCAGTCTTAAGGTCTTTTGCCATCTTGATAGTAACATTACCATTTTGGTCGGCTACTGTTTTAATATTTTCGCCGGAGTATTTATCATCGGCTTCTGTACCTTCACCTTTGATAGTAACCTTTTGGCCTAAATCACGGTGGAATTCACCTGTATTACCGGCGAAATTCATACCTTTTTTCGTGATTTCATCACCTAGGTTAGTAATCTTATTATCCAAGGATTTGTGAGATTTTTGCAATTGATCTTCTGTAGCAGCACGACCGCTTGTGATGTTGTTAGGATCCCAATCTTTGTTTTCCAAACCTGTCACATAACCGTCTTTACCATCAACAGATACCTTACCTGCTGCAATCTTACCATCTTTACCGTCAATAGTTACCTTGTCGCCAGCTTTAATGGTACCGTTTTCACCGTCAATTGTTACGTTGCCAGCTTTAATAGTACCTTTGTTGCCGTCGATTGTCACTTTATCACCGGCTTTGATTGTGCCTGTAGTACCGTCCATCGCGATTTGTTTTGTAGCATCAGAGCCCAATGTCACTTGGTCTTTGAGACTTACTTCATAGTTCTTGGAACCATTCGCATTGGTGCTAGGTGTCACAGTAATATTATTACCTGCCGATACCGTTGTAGATGCGGCTGCTGTAGCTTTATCCAATTGAGATTTATTAACCGCATCGTTAGGGTCCGTGCCGTCAGCTACATTCGTAATCTTGTTACCGCCGTTATTTAAGCCGTCTTTTGTAAGACTCACTGCATTACCGCCAGCAGGTGTGATTGTCATACCATCACCATTGATAACAGTATTATTGCCGCCGTTTGTGAAAGTAGCAGACGTCAAGCCTTTCAATTCTTTCGCCAAGCGCAATTTCAATGTATCGGAACCGTCGGAAACAACACCGATGTTGTCTTCAGTCGCTAATTTGCTTTCATCGGAGATACCGCCCTTAACATTCACTTGATTGTTAAGTTTCTTTTTAATTACATTACCTGTATCGCCGCCATACATCATACCATCATCAAGGGTTGCAAGCGTATGTGTATTGCCGTTTTTATCTTCGGTCACTAAACGATTAATGCTTGTGCCATCTACACCGTTTTTAGCGTCGCCACCTTTAATTGTAACGCCATCTTGACCATTTTTACCGGCAATTGCCACACTATTAGCTTTGAGGTTTTTGTTCATCTTCACATCGATAGTTGTGTTGCCATCTTGATCTTGTGTGATGAAAGTTTTAATGTTTTCACCGCTGTAGTTAGCATCAGCATCATTACCTTCGCCCTTAACAGTAACCGTAGAGCCAAGTTTATTAGTTTTTACGCCGCCACTGTTAGCATCAAATTTCAAGCCTTTATTAGTTAATGCATCTTCGCTATCTTTGATTTTGTCTTTCAAGTAATCCACATTAACCGCTTCGCTACCATCGTTGCCTGTAGCATACGCCACATTTGTTACATGAGTACCACCAGTTTTATTAGCATAAGTAGGACCTTCATAAGTTACTTTTGTCTTATCAACAGCACCATTATCCAAATTATACTTAACAGCACGATCATTTAATTTGTCGAGACTAGATTTAGATGCAACATCCTTAATCTTAACAGTTTCTTTTTGACCTGCATGGTTTTTATCCTCTACAGTTAAGTCAACATCACCGTTAGAATCAACTGTATAAGCACCGTCTGCAGCAGCTGCATTTTTCACCAAACGATAATCTGTAGCAGCAGCACCTTGACTCTTAACAACATCACTGATTTTTTTCAATTGATCTTCTGTAGCTGCGCGACCGCTTACAGGATTAGATGTATTTACATCCCAATCTTTATTATCAAGACCAGTCACATAGTTCTTAGTATCAGCGTGTTTACCCATTGTTACACCACCGGCTTTCACGGTATCTGTAGCTGTCAATGTTTGAACATTAAGATTTTTGTTCAATTTAACGCCGATTGTAGTATCATCGCCGGTTTGCGTAATTTCAGTAGTAATATTACCATCACCATTTACTGTTACTTTAGAACCAAGTTTGTTCGTTTTTACATCGTTATTATCAGCATCGAAACGAAGGCCTTTGTTGATAAGATCAGTTTTAGCATTATTGATATTAGTATTTAATTCGTTTTTAGCATCGTGCAATTGACCGCCGTTTACAGCGTCCTTACTGCCTGCGCCTACTGTACCATCAGCAACATTAGTAATCTTTTGATTATTCGCATTGATACCTGTTGGAGATACATAGTTCTTACCACCTACAGTCAAACCACCGTTATTGATAGTAGTACCACCTGCTGTAACACTATCCAAGCCAGTCAATGTTTTAGCTAATTTCACATTCAATGTGCCATTGCCGTCAGATTCAACACCGATATTACCATCGGACAATGTGCCTGTAGCACCGCCTTTGACAGACAGTTTTTCACCTAATTTTTTATTGATAACTGCACCGGAGTCACCATCAAAGTTCAAGCCTTTATCAAGAGTTGTATTGATAGTAGTGATATCTCCAGCATTTTTATCGATAGCAGTTTTATTAGTGTTAACTTTATCATTAACCTTTTTCAACTGATCTTCTGTAGCACCACGACCAGATACAGCCGCAGGATGATCTACATCCCAATCTGTATTTGTAAGGCCTGTTACATGACCAGCATCACCGTCTACAGTTACAGGATGTGCTGTACCTACGGTAATTTTATTACCTAAACCAACAGTATATTCCTTACCGCCTGCTGCGTTTGTACTTTCTGTTACAGTTACATTCGCATCCTTCGCTTTTACAGTGGATGCTTTAGCTGTACCACCGATAGCAGCTTGTAATTGGCTATAGTTAACTGCATCATTAGGATCGCTACCATTAGCAACATTAGTAATCTTTTGATTATTCGCATTGAGACCTGATGGAGACACATACGTCTTACCGCCTACAGTTAAACCGCTGTTATCAATCTTAGTATTACCAGCTGTAACGCTGTCCAAACCTGTCAATGTTTTAGCTAATTTCACATTTAATGTACCATTGCCGTCGGATACAACACCGATATTACCGTCAGACAATGTGCCTGTAGCACCGCCTTTAACAGTTACAGTATCACCTAATTGTCTATTACTTACAGTGCCTGTGTCGCCAGCAAAGTTCAAGCCTTTATTAATCTTTGTGTTAATAGTGGAAATATCTTGCTTATTTTTAGCGATATCAGTTTTGTTATTCGCAATGTCGCCAGCATTTTTATTGATATTTTGCTTATTAGTATTGATATCTCCAGCATTTTTATCGATTGCAGCTTTATTGGTATTAACTTTGTCGTTTACTTTTTTCAATTGATCTTCTGTAGCCGCGCGACCAGATACAGCCACAGGATTATCTACATTCCAGTCTTTATTTTGAAGGCCTGTTACATGGCCTGTAGTACCATTAATCGTTATAGGGTTCGCTGCACCTATTGTAACGGTGTTACCCAAAGTCATGTTAATAGTTGTATCACCATTAGCTTGTGTAATTGCGGCATTGATATTACTGCCATCACCTTTGATAGTAACTTTAGAACCTAATAGGTTGTTTTTCGCACCACCTGTATTAGCATCAAAGTTAAGGCCTTTATCAATAGTGTCTTTATTGAATTTAATAGCATCATGAATCGTGCCTTTACCTGTGTTACCGATATTGCTCATCGACAAGTTACCAGTATCAGGGTCAAGCGCTGCATTGCCACCTAAAAGGCCTTTTGTAGTACTTGCTAAATTACCCAAGGTATTTGCAACACCATATAATTGGCTACCATTGATTGCATCTGTAGATTGTGCATTTACACGACCTGCAGCCACATTTGTGATAGTACGTTTTAGTGTATCGCTACCTACACTAAGTGTGGAGTCAGCACTGCCTCCTGCATAGTTTTTATACCACAAACCATTTACCAATTGATTTGGTGTGCTCACTTTAGCATCAGTCTTGGAGTTAGCACCTAGTGCAACGGAGCGTTCATGTGCAGCATTAGCAGATACACCTAATGCCATAGAGTTTGTTTGCTCAGCTTTACTGCTTAAACCTAATGCTACAGCACCTACCGCACCAGTAGATGTAGAAGATTGCACACCTATTGCTAGGGAATTACCACCAGATGCAACAGAACCATCACCAGCCGCAATATCAGCGTAGCCATTTGTTGTACTACCCCAACCGAGTGCAGTGGAGTGAGAGCTATTAGTTGTAGCATTCGTCCCCAACGCAGAAGAGCCCTGTTTCAAAGCTTTAGAGCCATTACCGATAGCTACCGCCCAATCACCTCTAGATTCGGAACCGTTACCCATAGCAATAGCGCCACCTTTAGATGCCTTCGCATCATTACCGAAAGCCATGGAGGAACCGCCATAAGCACGTGCATTGGAACCGAAAGCCTGGTCATTATCAAGGCCTATCAATTTATTGGTTTCATCATAGCCGGCACGTGCATTATTACCAAGGGCAAAGCCATTAGTGGATGCCACACGTGTTTCATTACCCAAGGCCACACTGTTATTTGTAGTGGAACGAGAATTATGACCGATAGTTACGGCTTGTGCACCATCAGCACTAGTACCGGAACCAACAGCAATGGCATTGACAACCTTAGTTGTTGCACCTTGACCAATGGCGATACCACCTGTTCGTTGATCAGGATCTACATCCTGCCCCTTATTAGGATCAACTGTTACAGTTGCACCACGACCGATAGCGATACCGCTCTGCGTTTTACCTTCATCAGTATCGTTTCTACCTACAGATGCATTAGTACCGATTGAAATACTATAGTCACCCTTAGATGCCGTATTATCACCGATAGCAATACCACCGTCATTTTCAGCTTGTGCACCGTTACCTCTTGTAATAGGTGCCCCCAAGGCATCGGTAGGCATCATCACGCCTGTCAGCATAACGGCAACTGCTGTAGCGCCTACTATTTTAGAAAATACAACCGACAAAGAAGAACGTTTCGTCATGTTCTTTGCTGTTTCTGCCACAACGACATAACAGCCCTTTGTGCGATTCCAAATCACTTTAAATACTCGATTCATTAATCTTTCTCCTATAAAACTTATAAAACTTACTAACTAACTATCTACATATTTAATGAAATAACAATGATGTATCGATGATGTATTGAGAATTCATCGACATTCTTGAATGTGTATATCTAAAATACCACATATTACGGGAAAAGTAAACTTTTTTTCATTTTATTTTCATAAAACTTTTGTGTTTAAGTTATTAATAATTTCGATAAAATTAAATATACTGAATATTCTGCATAAATGCTGTATTTTTTTACTATTATTCACCAACTTTCATAAATAATACTAATATGCTCCATAATTATGTACCAATATCACATCATATATAACCAATTTATTTTCTCTTCATCATTCTGATTTATGATAGATTATATAATAGAATGATATCTTTTCATAAACAGATATCGTACAGTGTTTCTGCCATTTTGACTCAATGTACGTACACAATTACTACATACCTACTTAAGCCAATTAACTATTGCACAATCAATAAAGGTAACATTTTATTATATAGTAAAAGGAATGACAGGTGAAATTCAAATCGCCGTCATTCCTTTTTTTATTCTAAGGCACTCTAAAGGCGTATCGGCGGGCTTTATAGGCTTTATAGAAATAGCGCATATGTGTATAAAAACAATTTATACGATTACTCCATGTGTTTTTTAATTTTTATTGTTATACTGAAAGCAGAAAGGAGGAAGAAATCTATGTCAGAACTCAATATCTTACAACAAAATATAGATAAACCAAATACGGTTACAGAAGAAGATATCGTAGTTACACGAGATAATCAAACTTTCACAATCAAAGGTCGCTTTAATGGGGAAGAAGGCGTATTCACATATGATGCGGACGTTCAACCTAACGATCAGTTACAATTTCTGCATCACAATTTTACGGCCATCGTAAAAAAAATTACATATAAGGTGATTCAAGGTCAGCGAATCACATTGATTGCAAAATTATATGCATAAAAATATCGGGGTATTGTTAATACAAACAACACCCCGATATTTTTTATCGGTCATACAATTATAAGAAATACAACACAACAACACTTAATTCTTATAATTGAATCATCTAAAATTATTGAATTGTCGGTGCATTAATCGCTTTGCGAAGGTCCACTGTGTGAAGTTCGTCCATTGCAGGAGCCGCTTTTTCATCTACAGGTTTCACGCGATTATTGCCGTCTTTCATAGCTTCGTTCAAGCTGAAGATCACCATTTCGTTCATGTAGAAACGCAATTCATCATCATGTACATTGGCTGTATTGCGATCCAAGATATCGATGATTTGTTGCGCATAGTCCAATTTAGCGTCTTCAGATACAGTCGCATGTTCTGTAAAGAACTGTTTGTAATCGTTGTACAAACGATCTAATGCCAAACGCCCATAGCTATCGTTTTTATAACGATGGCTTACGATGTACCAACTACGACGAACGTTCATGTAGTACAACACATTGTTGCGGTAACGCTCTTGACCAGTCATAACGCGGGAATCGTCCATGATACGTTTGCCCTTTTGGTCCAATTGGAATTGTGTGAAAGCATTCACTACGTCCCGAACTTCTTCGCTAGGTACAGGAACAGCCACTTCTGCTTCAATCACGTTTAATGGTTCAGCTGGTTGTTCCGGCATCATCAATCGATCTTGAGCCGCATCCGCTTGACCTACCGCACACACACAAGCAAGTGCCAATACAGGCATAAATGTTTTGAATTTCATAAATCCTCCTAATGATGAGCCGCCCCCCAAAGGGCGGCTTTCATATTCCTTACATGATTCTTACATGATTAGAGTATACTAAATAACACATTTAATCA
Source organism: uncultured Veillonella sp. (assembly GCF_963551295.1). Lineage (NCBI taxonomy): Bacteria > Bacillati > Bacillota > Negativicutes > Veillonellales > Veillonellaceae > Veillonella > uncultured Veillonella sp. The sequence goes on along the minus strand of NZ_CAUVFT010000001.1, from coordinate 123,345 downwards.
AGTTCAAGTTATTTTGTAAGCCCTGCTTGTTGCATCAACAATGCAATTTGAGCCTTCATTTGTTCATTATCAGCCTTAACGGAAGACAATTCATTGAGGCTTTCTTGCATGCGTGCATTTTCAGCTTTTAACGCTGTCACTTCATCTTGCAACACATAAACGGAGCTGATAGGGCCACCTTTATAACGATCTGGAATCGCTTTCTTCGCATCGGAGTTACCGAATTTGTGAGTTACACCGGCATTCACCATGTTATGGTGACTACCAACAGATACACCTACATGGAACATAGTGTCTTCTGCTGTGTAATGTGCAACGCCTAACGCCGCTGCCGTTTCACCTCTGTAATTACCGATACCGGCCATTACTTGAGTCGGTTCCAACGGATCATACTGAATAGGTTTCAACGCAGACATAGCCGCCGCATGAGCACCTACACGTTGTGTTTCACCCGCTACAGCATTGATAGCATTCGCCATCTTATCTGTTGCGCCTTTTAATTGATTTACGTTAACCGCATCAGTACCGTTCACACCAGCCGCAACATTGGTAATTGTATTACCACCGTTGTTGAGGCCATCTTTAGTAAGACTAACTGCATTACCACTAGCAGGTGTAATCGTTACACCGCCACCGTTCATAACTGTAGTATTACCTGCAGCATCATTAGTTGTTACTGTTTCAAGACCTTTTAAGTCTTTCGCCATACGAACCTTAAGGTTGCCAGTACCATCGGATACGACCCCTAAATTGTCTTCTGTAGTTAACTTGCTAGCATCAGTAATACCACCGATTACGTTTACTTGTTCGTTAAGCTTTTTGTTAATCACAGCGCCGCTATCGCCACCGTATTTCATACCATCATCTTTAGTTGCCACTTGGTGGGTTTTACCGTTTTCGTCTTGGTATTTAATACGAGTGATTTCGTTGCCATCAAGATCAGGGTCACCTTTTTCAACAGAAATATCCGCACTACGGCCGTCCTTACCATTAAGACCGATGTGACCAACACCGTCTTTACCGTACATAGATACAGCATCTTTACCGTCTTTACCTGTGATACCTACCTTGCCATCTGTGCCATTCGCGGTATCAGGGCCTGCGATAGATACGCCATCTTGACCATCTTTACCAACGTTAATAGTGCCTTTGTTACCGTCGATTTCAACCTTGTCACCAGCTTTGATTGTGCCTGCATTACCATCGATGGCAATTTGTTTCTTCGGATCGGAGCCTAATGTTACTTGGTCTTTAAGGCTTACTTCATAGTTTTTAGAACCATTCGGATTGTCGCTTGGTGTAACCTTAATATTATCGCCTGCTGTTACCGTCGTAGTCGCAGCAGCTGCAGCTTGATCCAGTTGAGATTTATTGACTGCATCAGTCGGAGCTGTACCTTTAGCTACATTCGTAATCTTGTTGCCACCGTTATCCAAACCATCTTTAGTTAGGCTCACAGGGTTACCGCTAGCAGGTGTAATCTTCATGCCGCCACCATTTACAACTGTAGTGTTGCCTGCAGCATCTTTAGTTGTTACTGTTTCAAGGCCTTTCAAGTCTTTTGCCATACGAACCTTGAGGTTATTGCTACCATCGGATACTACACCTAAATTGTCTTCTGTAGTCAACTTGCTAGCATCAGTAATACCGCCGATTACGTTTACTTGTTCGTTAAGCTTTTTGTTGATCACAGCACCGCTATCGCCACCGTATTTCATACCGTCATCTTTGGTTGCCACTTGGTGGGTCTTACCATTTTCGTCTTTGTACTTAATACGAGTAATTGCGTTACCTTCGATATCAGGGTCTCCTTTTTCAGCAGTGATATCAGCGCTCTTACCGTCTTTACCGCTTAAACCGATGTGACCTACACCATCTTTGCCGGAAATAGATACAGCATCCTTGCCGTTTTGATCTTTAACAGCTACCTTGCCATCTGTACCATTCACTGTATCAGGGCCTGTGATGGATACGCCATTCTTACCATCTTTGGCAACCGTTACAGATTCAGCTTTAAGGTTTTTGCTCATTTTCACGTCAATCGTCGTATTGCCTGTTGCTGCATCTTGTTTAATGAAAGTCTTGATATTTTCACCGCTATAATCGGTATCAGCAGCTTTACCTTCGCCTTTTACGATTACGGTAGAACCTAATTTACTAGTTTGTACACCGCCTACATTGGCATCAAATTTAAGACCTGTTGCAGTTTGATTTGCCAAAGCTTGTTTCAATTGGTCTTCTGTTGCGGCACGACCAGATACAACATTACCTGGATCCCAAGTTTTATTATCAAGACCCGTAATATAGTTGCCTGTATTACCAGGGTTAGCACCATCAGCTTGTTTACCCATTGTTACGTCCCCTGCTTTCACAGTATCCGTAGCGGTAACAGATCTAACATTAAGATCTTTCTTTAATTTAAGAGCAATCTTAGTATCATCACCAGTTTGAGTAATTTCTGTAGTGATGTTGTCATCACCGTTTACAGTTACTTTAGAGCCTAATTTATTCGTTTTTTCATCGTCATTATCCGCGTTAAAACGAAGGCCTTTATTGATAAGGTCTGTTTTAGTATTATCAATTTTATTATTTAAATCATTCTTGGTATTCGTAATTTGGTCACCAAGATCTTGCTTAACTTGATGTAATTGACCGCCGTTAACTGCATCTTTAGAGTTAGCAGCCACGTCGCCATTAGCTACATTGGTGATCTTTTGGTCATTAGCATTGATACCATTTGGAGATACATAATTCTTACCACCTACGGTCAAACCGCCGTTGTTGATAGTAGTACCACCAGCTGTAACGCTGTCCAAACCAGTCAATGTTTTAGCCAATTTTACATTCAATGTACCTGTACCGTCGGATACAACACCAATGTTACCATCGGACAATGTGCCTGTAGCACCGCCTTTAACAGCAACCGTATCACCTAATTTCTTATTGATTGTTGCACCAGAGTCCCCATCAAAGTTCAACCCTTTTTCAATAGTTTTATTGATAGTAACGATATCACCAGCATTCTTTGCGATATTTTGCGTATTATTAGCAATATTACCGGCATTTGTTGTGATATTTTGTTTGTTATCAGCGATTGCTTGTTTATTTTTGTCGATTTGATCCTTATTGGTATTAACCGTATCGTTAACCTTTTTCAACTGATCTTCTGTAGCAGCACGTCCAGGAACAGCCACAGGATTGGCTACATTCCAATCTGTATTTTGAAGACCTGTTACATGACCTGCATTACCATCTACAGTTACAGGATGTGCAGTACCAACATTGATTGTATTACCTAAGCCAACAGTATATTCCTTACCACCTGCTGCATTTGTACCTTCTGTTACAGTTACATTTGCATCTTTTGCTTTCACAGTAGGCGCTTTATCGATAGAGTTAATCACATTTTGTAATTGACCATAATTAACCGCATCATTAGAGTTAGTACCATCAGCTACATTGGTAATCTTTTGGTTGTTCGCATTGATACCGTTTGGAGATACATAGTTCTTACCATCTACGGTTAAACCGCCGTTATTGATAGTAGTGCCGCCAGCTGTAACGCTGTCCAAACCGGTCAATGTTTTAGCCAATTTAATATTTAGCGTATCAGTGCCATTGGAAACGACACCGATATTGTTATCTGTCAATTTAGTTGCATCGGTTACACCGCCCACAACATTAGTCTGTTCGCCTAATTTACGAGTGAATTTATTGTCTGCAGCTGCTGCAGCTTTTACATCGCCTGCATAGGATACGCCTTTTTCTACTTCCGTTTTAACTGCAAACAATTGGCTACCATTGATAGCATCAGTGGATGTAGCAGAAATACGACCAGCCGCTACATTAGTAACAGTCCGTTCCATACCTGCCTTACCTACGCTTACTGTGGAAGCAGGATTTGTGCCTGCAAAGTTATGAGTTGCCCCATTGATTGTTGCAGAAGAAGTAGCCACAGCCGCTGCTGTTTCAGAGCCATTACCGATAGCTACGGCATTGTCATTAGCTACTTTCGTATTATTACCAAGAGCTAAACCGTTAGCCCCTGTTACAGTAGCACTATTACCTAGAACCATGCCATTGTCACCGGAAATAGTAGAGTTACTACCTACTGCATAGGAGTTATCCGTTGTAATGGTGTTTTTATAACCAAACGCACCCGCCGTATTACCTTTAACCGTACCTGCAGTAACCTTTTTAATTTTATCGCCATTAGCTTCTGTAATTTCTGTAACAGTAGCAGTCCCTACCGTATTGTCACTACCGATAGCATATGCATTATTACCGTAAACCTTATTGCCTTTACCAAGAGCACCTGCGGATGCACCGGATAGAGTTGCATTCGTCATATCAAAGCCCACTGTATTTGTATCGCCGAGAGCTGTGGATTTCTCCCCATAAGCACCAGCCTGACTACCAATAGCAAGAGAGTTATTCCCCCAGCTACGAGCCATAGCACCGATAGCGGTGCTAGCCACACCTTTTGACAAGGAGTTAGCACCGATAGCATTAGAACCCGTGCCTAAAGACTGCGTCATCATACCAATAGCAAGGCTGGCATTTCCGATAGATGCAGTATTTACATAGTTCTTACTATCATTAAGAGCTGCTGTACCCAATCCACCTGGATGCAACGCAGCCACTTCACGGTTAAAGTTTTTCTGCGTACCTGGCACCGCTAAATCAGGAATAGCCTTATATAAATCAGGCTTTGCCTTATCGATATCATCACCGCCGATAGCGATAGAGGATTGCCCGATAGATCTCACATCACCGCCGATAGCGATAGATTGAGTACCATATACCTTCGCTACGCTACCGATAGCTACAGATTGTGAAAACAGCTGTCCGTCACTATCAACAGTAGCATTCTTTCTAATTATATTAGCTTCCGCTGCAGCACCGATGACTACGTCGCCACGAGAACCATAAGAAGCCGCTTCTGCACCCATTACAACTGCACCGGATCCAGGTTGTTGATGATACTTGGAAATCGTGCTCTTCGCTTGACGACCTATTACAATATCGCCATTTTCCTTTGCAACTGACCCTTGACCGATAGCAATAGTACCCGCAGGATATGGAACCTTCACTCGTTGTTGCCCTTCAGCCTTTGCACCATTACCGATGGCAATACCATTTTCACTTGTTGCTAATGTAGTCGCGTCATTACCTACAGCCACAGATTTAGCACCTGCGGATTTCGCATTATCACCGACGGCAACGCTATTGCTACCAGTAGCAGCCGCACCAGGACCTTGTATTACATTTGCTTCTGCAATTCCCGATACTAAACAACCCGTAATAGCAAAAGCACATAAAGCTGCACGGAAAGTAATGCTCGTTCTTGCAGAATTCACACTAGCTTTACCGCCACCACTCTTAACTAACTCAGATACTACAACGTAGCAATTTTTAGCTTTACTCCAAATTACATTATAAATTCGATTCATGTTATTCCTTTCTCACGAACTACCGATTCTACCGGTTACGCATTCTGTTTATAGCCTCATATAAAAACAAAATAAAAGAAGAAGTAATAGACATAAAAAATCATCTACACTTCTAACATAAAACAATAGTACTCAATACTATAGTTTAAGTACTATTACGTATATCTTTTCCTTTAAGATACTCACTCTAGTGACCACTATATCAAAAATATTCAATATTGTAAACAACTTTTTCATGTTTCATTCATTTTTATGGTTTATTTAATAAAATTAATGATTAAGAAAGAAATTCTTCATTTTTTCTATATATTTGTGGAATTAAATTTACATATTCATATATGAGAGATTTAGTCTATGTATGACAAAAGCCGAGGCAGTTTGTGCCTCGGCTTTCACCATTTATATAGTCTAAATTTTATTGAATTGTGGGCGCATTAATCGCTTTGCGAAGATCCACTGTATGAAGTTCGTCCATTGCAGGAGCTGCTTTTTCATCCACAGGTTTCACGCGATTATTGCCGTCTTTCATAGCTTCGTTCAAGCTGAAGATAACCATTTCGTTCATGTAGAAACGCAATTCATCATCATGTACATTGGCTGTATTGCGATCCAAGATATCGATGATTTGTTGCGCATAGTCCAATTTAGCATCTTCAGATACAGTCATATGTTCTGTAAAGAACTGTTTGTAATCGTTGTACAAACGATCTAACGCCATGCGCGCATAGCTGTCATTTTTATAACGATGGCTCACGATGTACCAGCTGCGACGAACGTTCATGTAGTACAACACATTGTTACGATACCGCTCTTGACCGGTCATAACACGGGAATCGTCCATAATACGTTTGCCCTTTTGGTCCAATTGGAATTGTGTGAAAGCATTGACTACATCGCGAACTTCTTCGCTAGGTACAGGAACAGCCACTTCCGCTTCAATCACGTTTAATGGTTCAGCCGATTGTTCTGGCATCATCAATCGATCTTGAGCCGCATCCGCTTGACCTACCGCACATACACAAGCAAGTGCCAATACAGGCATAAATTTTTTGAATTTCATAAATCCTCCTAATGATGAGCCGCCTCCCAAAGGGCGGCTTTCATATTCCTTACATGACTAGACTAAGAATTCTCCCTTATTTAGAAAGACCCACTTGTTGCATAAGTAATGCGATTTGAGCTTTCATTTCTTCATTATCTCGTTGTACTTGATCGTATTTAGCAGTTAACTCTAGATCATGTTGTTGCATACGAGCATTATCAGCCTTAACGGAAGACAATTCGTTGAGTCTTTCTTGCATGCGTGCATTTTCAGCTTTCAATGCAGTCATTTCATCTTGCATTACGTACATGGAGCTGATAGGACCGCCTTTGTAACGTTCAGGAACTGCTTTCTTCGCATCGGAAGTACCGAATTTATGAGTTACACCAGCATTCACCATGTTATGGTGGCTACCAACAGATACACCTACATGGAACATTGTATCTTCTGCTGTGTAATGTGCAACGCCAAGAGCCGCCGCAGTTTCACCTCTGTAATTACCGATACCGGCCATCACTTGAGTTGGTTCCAATGGATCATATTGAATAGGTTTCAATGCAGACATAGCCGCCGCATGAGCGCCTACACGTTGTGTTTCGCCCGCTACGGAGTTAATAGCATTAGCTAACCCATCTGTAGCACCTTTCAATTGATTTACGTTAACTGCATCCGTGCCGTTTACGCCAGGGCCTACATTGGTAATTGTATTACCGCCGTTGTTGAGGCCATCTTTAGTAAGACTTACAGCATTACCGCTAGCAGGTGTAATTGTTACACCGCCACCGTTCATAACTGTCGTATTACCTGCAGCATCCTTAGTTGTTACTGTTTCAAGACCTTTCAAGTCTTTCGCCATACGAACCTTAAGGTTGCCAGTACCATCGGATACGACACCTAAATTATCTTCTGTAGTCAACTTACTAGCATCAGTAATGCCACCCACTACATTAACTTGTTCGTTAAGCTTTTTCTTGATTACGGAACCGCTATCGCCACCGTATTTCATACCATCATCTTTAGTTGCCACTTGGTGGATCTTACCGTTTTCGTCTTGGTATTTAATACGAGTGATGTTGTTACCGTCTAAGTCTGGATCACCTTTATCAACGGTAATATCCGCATTACGGCCGTCTTTGCCAGTTAAACCGATATGACCAACACCGTCTTTGCCGGACATAGATACAGCATCTTTACCGTCTTTACCAGTAATGCCTACCTTGCCGTCTGTACCGTCAACGCCATTAGGCCCAGTAATGGATACGCCATCCTTACCGTTTTTACCAACTTTTACCTTATCGGTAGTCAAGCTGTCAGTCTTAAGGTTTTTCGCCATCTTGATAGTAACATTACCATTTTGGTCGGCTACGGTTTTAATATTTTCACCAGAGTATTTATCATCGGCTTCTGTACCTTCACCTTTGATAGTAACCTTTTGGCCTAAATCACGGTGGAATTCACCTGTATTACCGGCGAAATTCATACCTTTTTTCGTGATTTCATCACCTAGGTTAGTAATCTTATTATCCAAGGATTTGTGAGATTTTTGCAATTGATCTTCTGTAGCAGCACGACCGCTTGTGATGTTGTTAGGATCCCAATCTTTGTTTTCCAAACCTGTCACATAACCGTCTTTACCATCAACAGATACCTTACCTGCTGCAATCTTACCATCTTTACCGTCAATAGTTACCTTGTCGCCAGCTTTAATGGTACCGTTTTCACCGTCAATTGTTACGTTGCCAGCTTTAATAGTACCTTTGTTGCCGTCGATTGTCACTTTATCACCGGCTTTGATTGTGCCTGTAGTACCGTCCATCGCGATTTGTTTTGTAGCATCAGAGCCCAATGTCACTTGGTCTTTGAGACTTACTTCATAGTTCTTGGAACCATTCGCATTGGTGCTAGGTGTCACAGTAATATTATTACCTGCCGATACCGTTGTAGATGCGGCTGCTGTAGCTTTATCCAATTGAGATTTATTAACCGCATCGTTAGGGTCCGTGCCGTCAGCTACATTCGTAATCTTGTTACCGCCGTTATTTAAGCCGTCTTTTGTAAGACTCACTGCATTACCGCCAGCAGGTGTGATTGTCATACCATCACCATTGATAACAGTATTATTGCCGCCGTTTGTGAAAGTAGCAGACGTCAAGCCTTTCAATTCTTTCGCCAAGCGCAATTTCAATGTATCGGAACCGTCGGAAACAACACCGATGTTGTCTTCAGTCGCTAATTTGCTTTCATCGGAGATACCGCCCTTAACATTCACTTGATTGTTAAGTTTCTTTTTAATCACATTACCTGTATCGCCACCGTACATCATACCATCATTTAGGTTCGCCACTTCTTCGTTCGTGCCGTCCGGTTTTTGATACACAATGCGCGTAGTGGTCGTGCCGGCGGCACCGTCGACGCCCGGCTTGCCGTCACGGGTTACGGAAATATTCGTCGTAACACCGTCTTTACCGTTGATGCCGATCTTGCCGTCCTTGCCATCTTTACCGGTAGCGGTAATCGTTTCGGTCTTAAGGTCTTTGCCGAGTTTCACATCAATGGTGCTGTCACCGTTCGCATCTTGGGAGATACTTGTAATGATGTTGGAATTATCCCCTTTCACGGATACCTTGGACCCCAATTTATTCGTTTTTTCGCCACCTGTATTGGCATCGAATTTCAAGCCGTCATTGATAACTTTATCTAATTTAGATTTAGAGGCAACATCCTTAATCTTAACTGTTTCTTTACTACCTGCATGGTTTTTATCTTCTACAGTTAAGTCAACATCACCGTTAGAATCAACTGTATAAGCCTCATCTGCAGCAGCTGCATTTTTCACCAAACGGTAATCTGTAGCAGCAGCACCTTGGCTCTTAATTACATCGCTGATTTTTCTCAATTGATCTTCTGTAGCAGCGCGACCGCTTACAGGATTAGACGTATTAACATCCCAGTCTTTATTATCAAGACCAGTTACATAGTTGTTAGAATCAGCGTGTTTACCCATTGTTACGCCGCCAGCTTTCACGGTATCTGTAGCCGTCAATGTTTGAACATTAAGATTTTTGTTCAATTTAACGCCGATTGTAGTGTCATCACCAGTCTGCGTAATTTCAGTAGTGATATTGTTATCACCATTGACTGTTACTTTAGAACCAAGTTTATTCGTTTTTTCAGCGTTATTATCAGCATCGAAACGAAGGCCTTTGTTGATAAGATCAGTTTTAGCATTACTGATATTAGTATTTAATTCGTTTTTAGCATCGTGTAATTGACCGCCGTTTACAGCGTCTTTGCTACCTGCACCTACAGTACCATCAGAAACATTGGTAATTTTTTGATCATTCGCATTGAGACCTGTTGGAGATACATAGTTCTTACCACCTACAGTCAAACCGCTGTTGTTGATAGTAGTACCACCAGCTGTCACGCTATCTAAACCGCTTAACGTTTTCGCCAATTTCACATTCAATGTGCCATTGCCGTCGGATTCAACACCGATATTACCGTCGGACAATGCGCCTGTAGCACCGCCTTTAACAGTTACGGTATCGCCTAATTTTCTGTTGCTCACAGCACCGGTATCACCGGCAAAGTTCAAGCCTTTATCAAGAGTTGTATTGATTGTAGTAATACTTGATGTATTATTATCTTGTTGCGCCTTCGATGCAATATCTGTCAATGTAACTTGTTTTTTGTCGCCTTTATCATTTGCTACAGTCAATACCATATTTCCATTGCTATCAGCCTTATATTTACCCTGGCTACCCGCTTCAGGATTTTCTACCAAACGGTAATCTCCCTTTGCTACCTCAGTAAATATATTACTCAAATCAACATTAACTTTGCCCGTATCGTTACGTTCTAGTGTCAACACTTTGCCGTCATTAGAAATACTGCCACTCGTAACATAGTTATTTTTCAATCCACTTACGTTGGCAGTCAATCCGTTTGTGCCGGTTAGATTTGCGGCACCCTCACCATTTGCTTGATAAGTCACTGAACCGCCAGTCACATGCTTATCCTTCGCCGTAATGATACGGTTAATATCGCCAATATTGGCACCATTCGTCGTTACGTCTCCGCCGCTAGCCACATTGACGATTTGTTTATTTCCTGCATCAATGCCAGTTTTTACAATTTTAGGGCCTCCAGTGATCGTCACACCATCCGTGTTCATCACTGTATCACCAGCAGTCACACTAGTTAGGTCTTTCAGTTCTTTAGCCAATTTCACGTTCAATGTATCTGTGCCATTAGATACCACTCCAATATTGTTATCACTCAATTTGGATGTATCGGCTACGCCACCAACGATATTAGTTTGTGCCCCCAGTCTTTGGGTAAACTTATTATCTGTAGCCCCCGTACCTTTTACATCTCCTGCATAAACTGTGCCCTTATTCACTTCCGTAGTCACTGCATACAGTTGACTGCCGTTAATAGCATCTGTAGATGTAGCGGAAATACGGCCGGCCGCTACATTGGTAACCGTCCGTTCCATACCTGTCTTACCTACGCTAACTGTGGAACCAGGAGTTATACCTGCAAAGTTATGTACTACTCCATTAACTGACTCAGAGGCTGTTGCTACCGCTGCAGCAGTTTCAGAACCGGTGCCGAGAGCCACCGCATTTTCATTGGTTGCTTTCGCCCCAGTACCGATAGCGACGCTATTTTTCGCACTGACCGAAGCATTTTTACCTATAGCTGTACCGTTTTCAGCAGTAGAATTAGATCCAGATCCTATAGCAGTTGCATCTACTGCGCTAGCATTCGTCTGTCTGCCAAGTGCCGTTGCCCCTAATTGTTTCGCGTTAGCTAGATAACCTACAGCCACGGACTGTCCAGTAGTAGCTTTTGACCAGGTACCAATAGACACGCTGGCATCATCTTCGGCCACTGCATTTGTCCCCATGGCGATACTCCATCTGCCTTTAGCCTCCGCGCTCCCACCGATTGCATAAGCATAAGTATTAGTAGCTTTTGAATTATTTCCCATCGCTAACGAGGATACCTCAGTAGCATGAGAGAGGCTGCCGATGGCTATAGCATAGGTATTATCCGCTTTTGCACCTGCACCGATAGTGGTAGCATACTCTCCATTAGCTTCGGCTTTTGCCCCAATAGCGGTAGCATTTTTCCCTTGTGCCTTGGCTACACCACCAATAGCTGTCGCGTTTTCCGCAGTAGATTGTGTTCCTCCACCGATAGCGGTTGAATATGAAGCAGAAGAATTACTATGCGCACCTAATGCCAAGGAAACCGGTCCAAGGGCCTGCGCATAACCGCCAATGGCTACATTATTTTGATCTGTGCCACTATTCGTGCCATTTCCCCATGATACCCCTGCGCCAGTCCCCGCAGGATTTACTGCATTAGCAGTATTCAGTGGAGATAATATACCGCCTACCAGTGCCAAAACACATAAAAGTGTACCAACGCATGTTGTGCTTCTTCCATTAATTTTCCCGCGATTATTAGCAATTTCGGACACAACTACATAACAGTTTTTCACCCGATTCCAAATGACTTTATAAATTCGATTCATAATGTTCCTTTCGTACTACATTTTCATTGCGTAATAACTATCTAACCTTATATAAAACTATAATAAAAATAAGAAGTAATAGATATAAAAATCATCTATACTTCTAATACAAACCAACAATATTCAGCATAACAAGTCAAATATTACACTTATTACAGATTGTTATCATATACTCATCTACTCGTATACCATATCAAAAAAAATCTATATTGTAAACAAATTTTTCATGTTTCATTCATTTTTATGGTTTATTTAACAAAATTAATAATTAGGAAATAAAATCTTCATCTTTTCGATACATTTACGCCATTAAATTTACATATTTGCATGTAACAATTTCAATTTATACATAACAAAAGCCGAGGCAATCTATGCCCCGGCTTTTATAAACACCATACATTCTAAATATTATTTAGTTATCAGTGTATTATCACAGAATCTAATGAAACTGTCCCTAATTCAATTACAATATTTAATTAAATTATCGGTTTATTACTTACACCATATCTTACTGAATTGTTGGTGCATAAATCGCTTTGCGAAGATCCACTGTATGAAGTTCGTCCATTGCAGGAGCTGCTTTTTCATCCACAGGTTTCACGCGATTATTGCCGTCTTTCATAGCTTCATTCAAACTGAAGATGACCATTTCGTTCATGTAGAAACGCAATTCATCATCATGTACATTGGCTGTATTACGATCCAAGATGTCGATGATTTGTTGCGCATAGTCCAATTTAGCGTCTTCAGATACAATCGCATGTTCTGTAAAGAACTGTTTGTAATCGTTGTACAAACGATCTAACGCCATGCGCGCATAGCTGTCATTTTTATAACGATGGCTCACGATGTACCAGCTGCGACGAACGTTCATGTAGTACAACACATTGTTACGATACCGCTCTTGACCGGTCATAACACGGGAATCGTCCATAATACGTTTGCCCTTTTGGTCCAATTGGAATTGTGTGAAAGCATTGACTACATCGCGAACTTCTTCGCTAGGTACCTCTAAAGCACCTTCTACTTCAAGAATATTCAACGGTTCAGCTGGTTGTTCCGGCATCATCAATCGATCTTGAGCCGCATCCGCTTGACCTACCGCGCATACACACGCAAGTGCCAATACAGGCATAAATGTTTTGAATTTCATACTTCCTCCTTATGATGAGCCGCCCCGGAAAGGGCGGCTTTCACAATCCTTACATGAGTGGTTAAGAACTCGAATATTCAGATTCGATTATTTTGTAAGACCTGCTTGTTGCATCAACAATGCGATTTGAGCTTTCATTTCTTCATTATCGCGTTGTACTTGATCATATTTAGCAGTTAACTCTAAGTCATGTTGTTTCATGCGTTCATTTTCAGCTTTTAAAGCAGTCACTTCATCCTGCAATACATACGCAGAGCTGATAGGGCCGGCTTTGTAACGTGCAGGAACCGCTTTCTTGGCGTCGGATGTACCAAATTTGTAGGATACGCCCGCATTAATCATGTTGTCATGACCGCCAAGAGATACGCCCATATGGAACATTGTAGATTCATTAGTATAGTGCGCCACGCCTACAGCTGCAGCGGTGCTGCCTTTATAATGGCCTACAGCAGCCAATACTTGAGTTGGTTCCAATGGATCATATTGTAATGGTTTGAGGCCGGAAATAGCCGCACTAGTAGCACCTACATCAGCGATTTTACCATCCACGCTACGCATAGCACTGCTCAATTGATTTACGTTAACCGCATCAGTACCATCTACACCAGGGCCTACATTAGTAATTCTATTACCACCATTATTGAGGCCGTCTTTAGTAAGACTTACAGCATTACCTTGAGCAGGTGTAATTGTCATACCGCCACCGTTCATAACAGTTGTATTACCAGCAGCATCCGTAGTCGTTACGGACTCAAGACCTTTCAAGTCTTTAGCCAACTTAATGTTATAACCATCACCAGCAGCATTTTTCACAACACCGATATTATTATCTGCCAAACGGTTCACATCAGCCCCACCAGTAAGGTTCATAGTATCTCCCAATCCACGAACCACTTTACCGCTATCGCCAGGTTGGTCACCTTGGAATACACGGCCTGTTCTAGCCTTGTTGTTGAAGTCATCATTAACAGCTTTCAATTGATCTTCTGTTGCGGCACGACCAGGAACAGCTACAGGGTTTTCAGGATCCCAAGTTTTGTTATCCAACCCTGTTACGAAGTTGCCTTCTTTACCGTCAGAAGTTTGCTTACCTACAACTACGTCGCCGGCTTTCACAGTATTTGCCGTTACGGAACCGTTGTTGCCGTCAATCTTAACTTGATTATCACCTTTACCAGCTGTAATTGTACCTGCAGCGCCATCCAACTTAACTTCTTTGTCGCCATTGCCGGCTGTAACAGTACCTTCGGAACCGTCAATCTTAACTTGTTTTGCTGGGTCTTGGCCAAGAGTGATCTTATCGTTCAAGGCCATCTTGATAGCGCCGTTATCTACGGAAGTTTTGATATTGCCGTCACCTTTTAGGTCGATTGTCTCGCCAAGAGGTTTCTTCACGGAGTTACCGTCTTCCGCTTTAAGACCGAAGCCTGTGGATTTGATGTCTTCAATAGCTGTATGCAATTGTCCACCGTTTACAGCATCTTTGCTATCTTTTGCAACATTACCGTCTTGAACGTTAGTAACCTTCTTGCCCGCTGCATCGATGCCGTCCTTCGTCATGGATGGGCCATCGGTAATCTTCACGCCGTCTTTTGTAACAGCTGTCAACGGATTGCCTGCTGCATCTTTAATAGTCATGCCTTCGCCGTTCACAACGGTTTTACCGTTTGCACCGTTAGCTCCGTTGTTGAAAGTAATGGAGTTCAAGTCTTTAAGGTCTTTTGCCAAACGAACATTGAGGATATTATTTTTGCTGATAACGCCAATATTGTTTTCAGTCAAATCAGCTTCGTTTGTTACGCCACCCTTAATGTCCAATTGTTCATTAAGTTTTTTCTTGATAACGTCGCCGGAATCACCGCCGTAAGCCATACCGTCATCTTTGGTTGCCACTTGATGTGTCTTACCCTTTTCATCAGTGTATTTAATACGAGTGATTTCGTTACCGTTGAGGTCCGGATCACCTTTTTCAACAGAAATGTCAGCGCTACGGCCGTCTTTACCGTTAAGACCGATGTGACCTACGCCGTCTTTACCGGACATAGATACAGCTTCTTTACCGTCCTTACCGGTAACAGCTACCTTGCCGTCTGTACCGTTCGCAGTGTCAGGACCTGTAATGGACACGCCGTTCTTACCGTCTTTGCCAACTTTCACGGATTCAGCTTTAAGGTTTTTATTCATCTTCACGTCAATAGTAGTATCACCGGTTTGTGCATCTTGCTTGATGAAAGTCTTGATGTTTTCGCCGCTGTAATCTCCGTCAGCTGCAGTACCTTCACCTTTAATAGTCACTTTAGAGCCAAGCTTGTTAGTTTTTTCGCCGCCTTGGTTAGCATCGAATTTCAAACCTTTATTAGTCAATGCGTCCGCACTATCCTTGATTTTGTCATTCAAGTAGTCCACATTAACCGCTTCGCTACCATCGTTGCCTGTAGCATATGCCACATTCGTTACGTGAGTACCGCCTTGTTTGTTGTTATATGCAGGACCTTCGTAAGTTACCTTGGATTTATCAGGATTACCAGTAGGGTCCAAATCATACTTAACAGCACGGTCATTCAATTTATCAAGTTTGGATTTAGAAGCAACGTCTTTGATGGTAATGGTTTCTGTTTTATCTGGATGATTCTTATCTTGTACAGTCAACGCTACATCGCCGTTCGCATCCACAGTGTAGTCTCCATTGGAGCCTGCCGCTTGATTTCTAATCAAACGATAATCAGTGGAGTTAGCACTTTGAGCATCCAACGCTTTTTTCAACTGATCTTCTGTTGCGGCACGACCGGATACAATCTTATCTGCATCCCAATCTTTATTATCAAGACCTGTTACATAGTTGCCTGTTTCGCTGTCACCAGCTGCGTTATTAACAGTTTGACCACCCATAGTAGCACCGCCTGCTTTCACAGTCTTAGCCGCCGTTACGGAATCAAGATTTTTAAGGTCTTTCGCCAATTGAAGTTCCAATTTGTTAGTGCCATCAGCTTTTACGTTGATATTGCCGGCTGCGCTCTTGAACGCTGCAGATTCAGATTCAGTTACGCCTTCACCTTGTACTTTCACCAAGGAGTTCAATTTTTGTTTATTCACGGTACCAGAATTGTTACCAGTGAATTGTAAACCATCCTCCATAGTCGCAACTTGGTGTTCGCCGTTGCCGTCTTTGTAAACGATACGTGTAAGACCGTTTGTACCGTCTACACCTTTTTCGCCTTTAACGCCGGTAGCAGGATCATCGTAACCAGGTTTTACGGACAAGTCGATACCATTAGTACCGTTCACGCCGTTAGTGCCGGCAGGGCCTGTCAAGCCGATGTGGCCTACGCCGTCCTTACCGGACATGGATACAGCATCCTTACCGTCAGCACCTGTGATGCCTACTTTACCATTATTGCCATACTGACCGGCTACGCCTGTAGGACCTGTAATTGTTACGCCGTCCTTACCGTCTTTACCGTTTTTATTAACCTTAATGGTATCAGCGATAAGATTTTTATTCATCTTCACGTCAATAGTCGTGTTGCCTGTTGCCGCATCCTGTTTGATGAAAGTTTTGATATTTTCACCACTGTAGTCAGCGTCAGCTGCAGTGCCTTCACCTTGAATTGTAACAGTAGATCCTAATTTGTTAGTTTGTACGCCGCCTACATTGGCATCGAATTTGAGACCTGTATTAATCAAGTCATTCTTGGTATTCGTAATTTGATCGCCAAGGTCTTGTTTAACTTGATGTAATTGACCGCCGTTTACAGCATCTTTGGAGCCAGCCGCTACGTTACCATCTTTCAAGTTAGTAATTTTTGTACCGTTAGCACCTTCTAATGTTACTGTGTCATGACCTGTATTACCGTCGTATTTTACGGAGCGATCTTTTACTTTATCAAGTTCAGTTTTGGACGCAATATCCTTAATCGTTACCGTTTTAACATCACTGGATTTTTCGTCTTTTACCTTCAAGTCAACTTGATTGTTATCAACTTTATAAGAACCGTCTGCCGCGTTATTCGGATTAGCAATTAAGCGGTAATCTGTAGCACTTGCATTAGACGCTTTCAAAGCATCGCTAACCTTCTTAAGTTGGTCTTCTGTCGCTGCGCGTCCTTCTACATACGTAGGATCTGAAATATCCCAAGTTCTATTATCTAAGCCTGTTACAAAATTACCAGTTTGGTTAGCACCTTTGTTATCTGCTACCGTATGATTACCTACAGTTGCAGTACCTGCTTTCACAGTGTCGGATGCCGTTACAGATTGCAAACCAGTCAAGTTTTTCGCTAATTGCAATTGTAACTTTGCATTGCCATCAGCGCCAACAGCCGCAGAAGTAACGCCGATATTATTACCTGTAGCAAGATCGGAAGCACTTGTTACACCACCTGTGATGTCCACTTGTTTGTTAAGTTTAACATTGGATGTAGCACCCATGTCGCCTTTGAATTTAAGGCCGTCGTTCAAGGTTGCCACTTCTTCGTTAGAACCATCAGGTTTTTGGTACACGATACGAGTTGTAGTTGTACCTGCTGCACCATCAACACCAGGTTGACCGTCACGAGTAACGGAAATATTAGTTGTTACACCGTCTTTACCGTTGATACCGATTTTACCGTCTTTACCGTTTGCACCGGTAGCAGTAATCGTTTCAACTTTGAGATCTTTGCCAAGTTTCACATCAATTGTGCTATCGCCGTTACCGTCTTGAGAGATTTCCGTAATGATATTGGAGTTATCACCTTTAACTGCTACTTTGGAGCCCAATTTATTTGTTTTTTCACCGCCGTTATTAGCGTCGAATTTAAGACCCTTATCAATAAGATCTTGTTTAGTTGTATCAATCTTATTGTTTAAATCATTTTTAGTATTTGTGATTTGGTCACCAAGATCCTGCTTAACTTGATGTAATTGACCGCCGTTTACAGCATCTTTGGAGCCTGCTGCTACATTACCATCTTTCAAGTTGGTAATTTTTGTACCGTTAGGACCTTCCAAAGTTACTGTATCTTTGTCAGTTTCACCGTCGTATTTCACGGAACGATCTTTTACCTTATCAAGTTCTGTTTTAGACGCAATATCCTTGATTGTTACAGTGTTAACTGTACCGGATTTATCGTCCTTCACTTGCAAATCAACTTTATTGTTATCAACTTTATAAGAGCCATCTGCCGCATTGTTCGGATTAGCGATTAAACGGTAGTCCGTAGCACTTGAGTTAGCCGCTTTCACAGCATCGCTAACAATTTTAAGTTGATCTTCTGTTGCCGCACGACCAGATACAAAGGCAGGATCAGTTAATGTCCAAGATTTATTATCCAAACCGGATACAAAATTACCATTTTGAGTAGCTGCCTTGTTGTCTGTTACAGCTTGGTTGCCCATAGTAGCAGTACCAGCTTTTACAGTTTTTGTAGCAGTTACTGTATTAACATTGATGTCTTTACCTAATGCAACCTTAATTGTTGTATCGTCACCAGTTTGTGTAATAGTAGTGTCAATGTTAGTACCATCACCAGCTACAGTTACCTTGGAGCCTAATTTATTTGTTTTTTCGCCGCCATTATCAGCATCGAATTTCAAACCTTTATTGATAAGCTCCGTTTTTGTATCATCAAGTTCTGTTTTGGATGCAATATCCTTGATAGTTACAGTTTTCTTATTCGCAGGATTTTTAGCATCTTGTACAGTCAAGTCAACTTTATTGCCAGATACAGTGTAAGCTTTATCAGCAGCACTGCTGTTTTCAACTAATTGATAGTCAGGAGCGTCTACGTCAACTTTATATGTTTTATATGTACCGTCAGTACCTTCTGTAATCGTTGTGTTTTTACCGGCAACAACTTTAACTGCTTTTTGCGCTTCATCTCGAATAACAGATTTACCACCGTCAGTAATATTGTTCAAGTCAGTTTTTGCCACTTTTGTTGGATCTACGTCCACAGTGTAATTACGTACACCGCTTGCATCAGGTTGACCACCTGAAAGTGTCATTAAACCACTAGTACCCAAGGATACCTTTGTATCCATGCCGTTTACAGTATATGTTTTTTGACCTGTAGTAGCATCCACTGTAGGAGCCCCAACAGTTACATTATTACCTGCCTGTACAATAGTACCTAATGCGGTAATATTCTTTTTACCAGCATTGGTAATATTAGATAAATCTTGATTTGCAGCATTATCGATTTTTTTCTTAGTTGCATCAGTCAACGCCACATCAATTGTTTGGTTATTAACAGATGTCGTAACATAAGAACCATCGCCTTTTACAGTCAGTGTTTGATTGTCTAATAAAACGTCATTGTTACCGCTGTTGCCGGCTACTTTCAAATTAACATTGCGCAATTGAGCCACGTTAACAGCATCAGTATCCGCAGTACCTGCAGCCACATTTGTGATTTGACGAGTTTTTGTACCACCGTCACCTACGGAAACCGCACCCATTGTGGATGTCAACGCAGCGCCTGTCAATCCGCTATATCCGTTTGTACGGCTGTCTGCAGTTTTAACATTATAACCTGCTTTACCGGCCGCAACGGAAGCAACGGAATTCGCACCCAATGCAACGCCGTCATCTACGCTGGATTTAGCTTTATAACCGATCGCTGTGCTGTTCGCATTAGCTGCAGTCGCATCAGCCCCGACAGCTGTAGCAAAGTTACCTGCTGCAGAAGTACGTACACCGGCTGCTGTCGCGTTATTGCCTGTAGCACCTGTGTTATCGTAGTTTGCATCGGCAGATGTGCCTTTAGCACTGAAGAAATTCGTTTGCGCCGCTTCAACAGCTTCTTTTACCGTATGGTATGTGCTGTTCTTGATATTGAAATCAGGCGCTTTATATGTAGAACCATTCACTTCATAGCCCGTATAAGTAGGACCTGCGATGGATTTTGCCAAGTTACTGTTTACAAATTTTAATTGTTTTACATTTGTTGCGTCAGTATCGTTTTCACCGCCCGCCACGTTGATGATACGGCGTTCAGAACCTACGTTACCTACCGCAACTACACCGTTTGCAATATTGTTATTTTGTTGGTTAGTAAAAGCAGAAAAACCATTAACCAAGGCACCTCTTACTTCCGTACCAGTACCCAATGCCAAGGAGTTATTGGATTCTGCAACGGCATTTGTACCGATAGCCATGGAGTTAGTACCTGTAACAGTTGCACCAAGACCGATAGCTGTCGTATTTGTATTGTTTGCTTTTGCTTCTTTACCGATTGCAATGGCACCATCTTTAGAGGCATTCGCCGCACCGCCAAGTGCAAGCGCATCAGCACCCAAGGATTTTGCATTACCACCCAATGCGATGGAGTTGGATAATTTTGCTTGAGAAGAACTACCCATAGCGATAGCATCAGCACCAGCAGCATTAGAACTACTACCCATAGCAAAGCTGCTTACACCACTTGCATTTGCACTTTTACCCATTGCCACGGCATTTTGTGCGGATGATTGCGCGGTATTACCGATGGCAAAGGCATTCTCTGCACTAGCATTAGCACTATAACCCATAGCTACCGCATTGGCGCCACCAGTGCTGGATGAAGAACCGAATGCCATAGAATCATCTGCACCAACTGCAGTACGAGCTTTTGTACCGAAAGCAAGAGAACGAGCCCCTTCTGTTACGGTATTACCATCGCCATTATATTTAGCACTTGGAGTACCATGTTGTTGACCAGGTAATTTTATAGTTTCTGCCGCACCGATTGCGATGGATTGATCCGCTTTTGCTGTAGCGGAGTAACCCATAGCAAAACTACCATTACCCTTTGCCCAAGATGCAGTACCCAATGCTGTAGAGAACTCACCTTCTGCAGCAGATTGACGCATCATAGCCAAGGAGTTAAAGCCGCTCGCCTTTGTAGCTGTACCAAGAGCCATAGCAGATGGTGATAAAGCCTGAGCATAATGACCCAACGCAAAGGAAATACCGCCTGTGGCCTGAGCATAGTTACCGATAGCTAAACCGGAATAATAAGTTGGATTACCAGTTTCCTGAATATTTGTATTTTTACCGATAGCAATGCCGGCAAAGCTATTTTCTGTATAGTTACCTCTATCTGTGCCATTGTACAAATGACTATTATCAAATGGTGTCAAGTTCCCAGGGTTTTGATAGTTATATAAATAACTACCTTCACTATAATCTACCTTACCAGTAGCATAACCAGCTCCATTTACATTATCAATAGTCATTGCAGTATATGTATCAGCATGAACCGTAGTAATATTACCACCCATCAATAATGCGGCCACCGCCATGATTGCACTCATGCGTGCCCAAGTTGTATTAGTTTGTACGGATTTTGCTTTACCGCCACCTGTTTTTACGATTTCAGATACTACTACGTAGCATTTTTTAGTCTTACTCCAAATCACATTATAAATTCGATTCATGATTATCCTTTCTTACCGAAACCTCAGTAAAACACATCACTTGTGTTGCATAATATTGCAAAGATAATAAAAAGAAGAAGTATAAAGATTGATTATCATCTACACTTCTTACACCAAATACTAGTATTCTCAATTACGATACGAATACTATAATTATTCATGATTCTTCATCATATACTCACCCACGGCAATACAATATCAAAAAATTTCTATCTTGTAAACGACTTTTCCATCTTTTCTTCATTTTTGTCGTTTATTTATTTCATATTTAATATTTTTTAATTTTAAGAAATAGAATCTTCATCTTTCCTATCAAATATTACGATAAATCCACATATCGGAATATAACGATTATTGTAATTACGTAATCAATTTCATATTTTTAGACTTTTCAGTTTAATGCTTTCATAGATAAGATAATTTTATATACAGAAAATTTATCACCTACAGGTACACGAAAAAGCCGAGGCCCTAGAGCCTCGGCTTTCACAATATAAATCATATATATATTCTATTTTTTATTAACCCTTACACGTTCAATAGTTGGTTGTCCTTCATGATTCTTGGCAATAGTATCCACACGGAATAACGCCATTTCAGGACCAAATTCAGATACGAGTCGATCATCGACGACAACACCGTTTTGAATAGCTCGGTACACAATTTGAGCAAATTCATAACGGGTCAACATACGGTCTCCTCCGAATGTACCATCAGGATAGCCTTCCACAAGACCCCGTCGAGATAGATCGCTAACCGCCGCATATGCCCAGTGATTATTCGACACATCAGGGAATAATGTGCTGCGGTCCGCCTTCATATTTGTTCCAGCCAAGCCATTCAAAAGAGCAGTCAACTTTTGAATCTGTGCATTTTGTGCCGCTACAGTTTTCTTAAGTTCCAAAACTTCCTTACCGATAGCTACACGAGAACGAGATACATTACTGTGAGCACCTACTTTCACAGACATACCTGCATTTACAACAGTTTCGCCATTACCAACAGTAGATCCTACGCTAAACTGCAAGTCCTCATTCGGTCTGTAAAAAGCCCCCAATGCAGCGGCGTTGCCGTCATGATAGTGGCCATAACCAGCAGCAAAGTCCCATTTTGCATCAGGATCGAAATCCAACGGATGCAAGGCGGCAAGTGCAGCCGCTCCGGCCACAGATTTGTTAACCTTTTTATCGAGGCGAGCTACATTCCGCCCCATATTCGTTACATCCTGCTTGATATTAGTAATGTCGCCCTGAATATTGGTTACATTCTTTTTAATATTGGTCACATCACCTTGTATATTGTTAATGTTTGTCGTGTTATTTGTAATCTGATTCGTTATATCGTCAGATAGGCTTACCTTATAATCTTTAGTCGTTCCGTTCGTCGTAGTTGTCACATTAATATGTTTACCTGCACTGACGGTAGTGGAGCCGTTCGCATTCACTTGATTTTGCAACTTTTTGAGCTGTGCCACATTCACCGCATCCGTATCCTTTGTGCCGGCTGCTACGGATGTAATCTGACGCGTAATATTGTTATTTGCATCACCGACAGATACGGCCGATTTAGTCGCCTTCCACGTAGAATCCGTATTCGTGGACTGTGCCTTTGTACTCGGATCATACCCAACGGATCCAGCCGCCACAGTAGCCTTCGATTCGCTGCCCAATGCAACACCACCCTCCACAGTTACATTCGTATTATGTCCGACAGCGACCGCATTATTAACAGATGTCGTAGTCTTGCTGTCTGTAGAACCGATGAGAACCGCATGATTGGCATCTTTTACCTCATGATTATCCCCCATTACAAGACCGTTCTTAGAATTAGTCACCGTATTTTCAGACCCTATTACGGTCGTATTGGACACCTTATCCGCCGTATTGTGAAAGCCCGTCAACATGGTATTCGTACTCTCATTGCCTTGAGAGCCAGTCAATGTGTTATTTACACCCATAAGTGCGGAGCGAAGTGTATAATCCGCCTTATTACCGCTACCAAATGCCATAGTAGAACCGCCACCGTTAGAATTTTTGACAGCAGAACGTAATTTCTCAGATAATTCCTTAGCGGAATTACCGCCCGAACTTGGCGCTGAAATACTGGTTACAGAATTCGTTATTTCATTCCCAGCACCAAATACGAGAGACCCATTGGAGTTAAAGGTCCGATTGGCCGTGCCTACGATACTATTTGCAACACCAGAGTATTGAGAGCTAGCACTTGCCGATTCAATACTATTTAAAGACCCTGTAATAGTAGCACCAAAATTCTTAGTGGCATCAGCGGCAGTGGTAGGATAACCTGAAGAGGCAATCGAATAAGCCCCTACAATAGAAGAAAACAAACCATTAGAATAACTATTTGCTCCTATAGTTGTGGAAAATAAATGTCCATTATTATTTTTGGTATTAGAACTATCTACATCCACATCACCTAATTTTCCTTTATAATTATGGGTCCCCAACATAATACTGCCAGAACGAGCATAGGTGTTTTGACCAATAGCCATTCCGGTTACCATCTTTTCAGGATTTTTTGGGAACCCGAAAGGTATACCCAAAAAATTTTTATATCCAGCCTGATTAAAATCAAACGCTCTTTCCATTCCGCCTACCATATTTTCGACGAATGAATTCGCACCTATGGCAATGCCGCCACCTTGATCAATATAATTATTAATATGTGCCTTTCCACCAATTACAATATCACCTGTGGACGGCTGTCCGACACCACCCGAATACGCTATAGTAGCCCCTTTGCCAATGGCTACGTTTTCCGCCTTCGGTGCATTACTGCCCGTGCCAATAGCTACACCGTTCCCGCTGCCTGGTGCCACATCCACCGCTCCGGCCACATATAGGCTCGATAACAACACACCATTAATCAACACAGATAATATAAGTTTACGCTTGCTCATTTTATCCTCTCCATTCCCCAATGAATTCCACGCGTAACTAATTCTTCATTATATCTTCATGAATATTGTGCCACTCTTTTTTTATTTTGTAAACAGAATAAATTTTTATGAATTAATGTATAAAAAAGGAACTGTCTTTTCATATCAAATGACAATCATCTGATACTATAAAACAGTTCCTTATGTTGCTTTTATCTAAAAGATAAATATAGATTCTTATGCGGCTTTTATCAAAATAATAAATATATATATATATATCAATCTATCAATCAACGTGCACCGTATGTTGACGACGCACATTTTCCAACATATTAGCACGAACCGATGTTTTTGTATCCGATCGATGGTTACCACCAAACCAAGCCGTATCGACACCGGCTAGACGGAACATAACCTTACCGTAAGGGCTACCGTGCTTATGCTCCGGTTTATTATAGCCCATATCAACAGAAATCCTCGGTGTGAGCTGCAACTCGGTACCGATGCGCAAACCATGCTTATCCGCACTGCGTCGCAACTGCCAACGATAAGCCTCCATATACACACGAGCCCAACGAGCATTCTTGAAGCTAGTCCCGTACTCCGCAGTATATCCGTTAGACACATTTTCCATGCGCGTCGCACCATCAAGGGAACGCTCGCCGGACACACCGCGATACCAGTTCATGCGAAACGCACCAATCCCCGACACGTACTCTAGCCCAACACTCATGCGACCGTGATTGCCTCTGAACCGATGATCATAAAATAAATTGCCACCGTAATAGTGTTCATCATTCGCTGCAATTCGGCGATAGCCGATACCCACATTCGCCGTCGTTCCTGTATCCGCTGCATTCGCCAACCGCTCCTGTGTAAACCACACATGACGAGATGTCTCATCATAATGACCTAACGGCTGCAATGTTTCCACACCGTACAAGGGCTTCCAGTTTTTCTGAAAGCGCAATGACAAGACGGTTCGCTGCATCCACGGTTTCGCCTTCGATCCGTGCATTGCGGAATGAACACCAGTCATGACCACCGCCTGCAACGCAGAGTTGACCGCATCCGTATCGGAATAACGAGTCGTCTTTTTATCCGTTGAGTCCGGCATCTCCAATCCGCCCTGACCGATGACATGATCTGGAGTATGAGACGAATTAACATGGAATGTATCTAAGTCGTCAGATAATACGGTCTTACTTTCACTATGAACTTGTTTTACCGTAGTCCCCTGTATAGGCTGCTCTGCTTTATTTACCTGCTCCCCCGATACGGGCATAACGAACATGCAAAGGGCACTCATCAACACGATTATATATTTCATTACACACTCTTACGTACAAACACACTTCTCATTATGCACTTAATTACGTACTTATTTACGTACTTATTTATGTACTTAATACTTAATTACACACGATTACACACGTCGATGACTCATGATTTCATCATGAACAAAACATGAAATTATTTCTATTTTATATAAATATATAGAGGATTGTCAATGCATATAGAATCCTATTTATACATATAAAATACTAGAATGCAATTTATAGAATAAATAAATATTTAAACTTTATAAATATGTATCAAAGGTTTCTTATTAACTATAAATACCTATAGAATATATTGTATATTTATTGGAATTATGTGAATATTCTATTTACAATATACCTTTTTGGTATTATAGTAGCCATGTAAGTCTTTTTATGAAAGTTTTGTGAAAGTTTGTTTGTACACAAAGGAGTGTATACGATGAGTAAGAAACGTTTTGTATTAGCAAGTGTTGTAATGGTAGCTTTATCCGCCTCAGTTTATGCGGCGCCGGTTAATATCGTTGATAACAACGGTAACATCGGCAAGGAAGGTCAAACTTTCACCGCAGGAACAGGCGGCAACATCACCCTCGGTGAGAACGCCGGTGCGGCGAACGGAAAAGGTAAGGGGCCCAATGCCCAAGGCAATAACATAGCCTTGGGTGCAGCTGCTGGAGCCGGCTCATCAGGCGGTGGCAATATCAACCTTGGGGCGAAGTCCTTTCGAGGCAGTACTGGCGATTTTAACGTAACCGTCGGTTTCGCCGCAGGTAATGCGAGCCAGTTGACGAACTCCATTGTCATGGGGACTCAATCAGGGGAAAACTCCGCAGGTGATAAAAACGTGTGGATTGGGAACTTCCAAGGTGCTAACAGTAAAGCCAGCAATTCTGTAGCCATCGGATCAAATTCGACAGTAAATGGGCAGTTCGACCTTGCCGTGGGGCATTATGTAAATGTAAAAGCCGCAAAAGGTTTGGCCGTAGGCTCTTATAACACACTATCTGAAAAAGCGACCGCATCCGGTGTATTCGGCCAGGGCAAATACAATGAAACAGCTATTGATGCGGCCAATTCTTACAGTATAGGTAATTACAACCACATTTCGGGAGAAAACACCTTTGTTCTCGGCAATAATGTGACTACCTCTCTAAAAAACGGAGTCGTCCTTGGCAATGATTCCGCTGACGGCGATGTAGTCGGTACAGCAAGTCATACCTTTGAAAATGGTACTACCGTCAACTATGCCGGCACCGCCCCTGTATCAACAGTATCCGTAGGGGCTAAGGGCAAGGAACGGACGATCACCAATCTCGCAGCAGGTCGCGTGAGTGCTACCTCTACTGATGCAATCAACGGATCCCAACTCTACGGCGTTCATCAAATGATTGATACCCTTGGTAAAAGTACAAGTCAACAGCTTAATAATTCTATCAGTACCATTGAAAAATCTGTACAACATGTATCTCAAGAGGTACAACGTGTCGAAACGGAATCCAATAAAGGCGATGCTCGTGCCGCTGCGTTAGCCGCATTGCATCCACTACCATATGATCCAGATAATCGCATTCAATACATGGCAGGCTACGGTCATTATAAAAATGCGAATGCAGTAGCTCTAGGTGTAGGCTATTATCACAAAGATAATCTTTTACTCACCACAGGGTTTACGATGAACAATCACGTTATGGCCAATGTAGGCATCACCTATAAACCGGGAAAATCTTTGTCTACTGCTATGTCCCCTGCCTCTTATAACGCACTAGAACAACGCGTACAAGCATTAGAAACACAAAATAAAGATCTCCAAGAAACGGTAAAACGCTTAGTAGATAAACTAGAAAAATAGTAAAGCAAGATTTTATAGTAATCTAATGACTGCTTTCACACAAATACACTAACACACAAAAACACAGAAATACAAAAGCTGTACACACATAGTCGATTTGAACTACCTTTGATGTTAAATTGGTTTTGACATCAAAGCCGTTCAATCTAATCTATGTATGTACAGCTTTTTATGATTATTTATATGTAGTTATTATTAATATGTAGTTTTAGTCATACGCAGTTTTATAACTATTTAATTAGCATTCATTCATTATCAAATATGAGTACATTGTTATAAAGTATTTCATCTCAATTTGACGATACATATCTTTATCTCTATAATATAGGTAGATAGTCAGACGAGTAGTTGCGTCGGGCTCATCTCGAAACTTAATAGAAATTAGGAAATGGCCTTTTCGTTTTATCTAGCTACCAAGCGGTAACGAAGGGCTATTTGCTTTTTCCAAAACCAATAAGAAGGCAGAAACACTTTGTTTCTGCCTTCTTGTTTATCTACGCGCCACGCGCATAGCTGCCATCATGCCTGGAGATTTCCAGACGGATTGGCCATTATCCGATACGAGTTTATTATTATCGTAAAACACGTCTGCATTGTAATAGTTATCATCGCTAGATGTCACTTTATAGCTAAGACCTGCTGTTGTGTACACCGTAAAGTTGAGTATATCCCCCACTCGCTTTACAGAGTCTTGATCTACATACCAGTTATTACCGAGATATGTCGTAGCATACACATCTTGACGAGCTTCTACATCGTTTGTGCTAATGCCAATTAATACAAGCAATCCCGCTAACATATACAAGAATTTACGCATTATAATTACCTCCCGTTTTATGGTAAGAATACTTATATATTATACCAAAAAACACCGATAATCGCATTATAATGGCAGTACTTTCTCAACCCTTGACTGAATTCGCTCGAGGCTCGGCGTGATTGCTTTCATCACAGGTTTTTCTATGAAAGCCAACCGCACATAGTCTACAATCATACCGATGACAAAAATAAGCGCCACTACAAGAATCGCATACAGAGGTAATAGTATTGAATCATAGTACTGATATGTTGCCAATACATTGTCCCACATGTAATGAAGGAATAGCTTATTATCATGCAATAGGTATATGCCAAAGGTAGTAGATGCTACCACATTAATCCAAGGACGATAAGTGATCTTTGCTTTCAAAAAAATAATAAATAAGCCAATACCTAATAGCAATTGAAAGAAGCCATAATCATTTTGCGTAAAGTAGAAAATCTGTTTCATATACGCTGGATTCGTCATGGCTAGTACATCGACAAGGATGTCCCCTAGAAAGGCCCCTACAAAGCCTATGGCGCTAAAAATAATACCTATTTTCTTTGTTATATGTGAGCCGTACAGCTTGATGTACGCTCCCATCGAATAGAATATAACAAAGGAAAAAATATGTTTGAATCCAAAGGTGGTATGCGGTACATTAGGCCACAAATTCAATGCCGTCGGTATTAAGAACCAAATTACCGTAGAAACCACTAGAAGCATAACGTAGTATTTATGCTGTAGCCAACGAAGTACTCGATTAATAATAGGCGTTAGTAAATAGAGGACTAAAAAATTCTGAGCGAACCAACTCATGGCGCCAATGGGCAATAGCGCAAGCATCATGTTTCTTGACGTCACCGTATCGAGTCCTAAACCCATAGCCACGCCCAACATGGCAATGCTGTAAAACCATATTTGCCCTACTAACTTGGCAAACTTGTGCAGCTTGAAGCTACTAGAAACCATAAAATAGCCTGTTATCATAACAAAGGCGACTACACCAGCCTTGCCTCCAAGTGCAAATACTTGGAGAAACACCTTATTAAACGTTAAATCTGACGTAAAGGGGAAACAACCGTGCACGCTAAAATGATGCATAATAATCAGTATCATCGAAATGATACGCAACAATTCAATATTGCTCGCTCTCATTCTCTATACCTCATATTCTTCCTCTCAAACTATATGAATACTACGCCAACTGGTAACTACCATGATGACTTGTATACATCATAAAATACATGAAATATATGAGAATGTTGTGACAAATTTTACACATAAAAAAGACAGCTGATTATATCAACTGTCCTTTTGTTAATTATATTTATTTATGATTCTAATTAGCATTCAAAAAAGTATAGTCAACTAATAGTTTTTGGTAATCTAATACTCTTTTGTCTACTACTTATAAGATCCTCTATTATTAATTTCTTGATAACAGCACATTTCTTTATCGTATCAAAAATTGTAGCAAACATAATGCCTGTACATATACAACTCAATATGAGAAATAATAAGTCCATAAGAATAGAGTGTTCAAAATGACTCCAATAAGCTATTCCTATTATTCCAACAAATAAAATACCATAAAATCCAATAGATTTGAACTTAGAAATACTCAAAAGCATAGTTGAAACAAAGCCTACTGTGCTACAACCTAACAGTACTTTTATAGTAATTATTATAAATTGGCTATAAGCAAAAATAATACTTTCACTAGCACCTTCCTTCAAGACTTCTATTGCCAAATTTGATCCTATACTTACTATAAGAGCCAAAATAGCACCTAAAGAAATAGTTCCCCATATAAACATATATCGGCTCTCAAAATCACTTACTAATAATTCATGTATAATTCGTAACTCTGAATTAGATTTATTAATTAATTCTTCTTTTATATATAAGCGATACTGTGTATATAAATCGGTTATCATAGAATACCAAATAAATGTTAATAGTTTGATTATGCTATTCCTAATTCTACCATTTATATAATAATTATTTAACTTCATTAATTTATCCAATCATTTACAAGCTTCATAGCTTCTTCTTCACTAACATTATGGTGATTTGAGCTCTCATAATTTAAAGAAAAAGAAGCCAGTTTAATCTGATCTTCTAATGTAAATTTATCCAATAGTCGTTTATCAAACGCTTGAATTTTCTCATATATTGTATCTTTAGAAACATATGTTAAATACTTATCTGATGGAAAATCCCATTCCCTGTCACCATTACTACTCGTCCACCTACTTGCAATAGCACATATGAATTTAAGTATATTAATATCCTCTTTCAATATATTGTCTAAATAATTTTGTGCTTTGTCTTTATCAATACACTCCCATAAATAAAAAGCTATATGGAACCCATTTATATCAATAATTGATTCAGATTGAGTAATCTCATTAATTTTTGAAACATAAACTGACTCTATATCATTTAAATGCTGTAAAGTAATAAGTTGTTTCTCTATAGATTCCTCTTTTCCTGCGAACCTTCCATGAGATAATTCTATTCTTTTGATAAAAGAAGCCAATGTTCCTAGTTGTTCTTTATTTATATTTTCTAGTACACTTTTAATCAAATTATATCGTTCATTTTCATCATTGATCTTACTCATAATATCATAAACAAGGAATTCTGCTTTAGTATATGCTGATAACATAAGAAATTGACTATTTTGAGAGAATTTATATAATACATTTAAAATGACAGATGATAGTAAACCTAAACGCTCTTTAGGAATGGTACCAACTAATGACCTTAATTCATCTATAAAATATTCAATATTGCCAGTATCATTAATTTTACTAACTACAACATTCAAATCATTTAACTCTAATTCATTTATACACTTGTTAATAATATATCTTGAAATCGGAATCTCTTTCAAATCAAACATAAAATATGAATCAAATCGTTCTTCTTGTGCTACTCTCATCGTCTCCCTAATATTTGATGATGTATAGCTAACACTACGTTCATTAATATCATTTGCAAACACAGGAAATAATGTTGTGAGAAACTTTATCCCTATATCCGTATTTATACCTATTTTTTTAAGTTCCTCATATATTGATGTACGATAATCACTTTTATCCCTAGATAAAGCTGAAAAACTATGAGAATATGTACTACAAAGCAAATCTTTATTTCTACCAATCCACTGATATAATTGAGGTTCTAAAACCTCAATAGTAGTAAGAGCCACCATATCTTCAAAAGCAGTTTCTTCATATAATATTTTATATCTAAATTGAAATGTATTTATAACTCGATTTACATCTCTTAATGTTTCAATATAAGGTTCTATACAATTTGTAAACACTTCACTCCAATAAGATTGATCAATTTTTGGGTTATCAGAAATAGTTTTAACTGTATTTTCAAGATTTATTAAAAATATCTCACGTAATCTTGGCTTCAAAAGTGCAGGTATTTCAAATGGGATCTGTACAATTTTTTCTAAATATTCTGCACCATCAATATCATGTACACTTTCTAAAGCTCTACATACAACATCTCTATCCATAGATAAGACATATATTATATTTGGAAAATTACCAACCTGCTTAACTAATTGAAAAATATCTCTAATCTGTGTATTGGTTAAGCGATCAATATCATCTATAATCACAACAATTTTTTGATTAGTATCACCTAAAACTGTCTCTAAATTTTCTTTAGTCGTATCTATATCTACATCTTTTGATAATTCAGCACCTTGAGCTTTAGCTATCGTCTTTAATATAGTTGCTAGGCCAGATCCAACCATAGGAACCAAAGCTAAAGCATCTAGAGCATCTGAATAATCAGTTAATGCTTTTCCTATCTTTTTTCTTGTTTCTTCATATTTGTCCATATTAAGTTTATTTTTTAATACTCTAAAAAATAGACTTATTAGATTGTCTTTATCTGAATAATTCCAAGGAGAAAAATTTACAATAATAGGGCTGTCATCATCATTGTCAGATAAATAATTTATTTCATTGACAACCATATTCAGAATAGATGTCTTACCAGTTCCCCATTTACCAAATACACCTAACACTAATCCATCTTTTCCATCATATTTATATATCGCTTCCCCTAATTGTTTGGAGAATGTTACTCTCCCCAGTAAATCCTGTTCCGAAGATTCAATTGCTTTATCCGAATTGTAATTCATATTTTCCCCCTACTAAAAATTACAAATTCCACATCATACAATTATAATGGCTTACACAATATCGTCATATAATCCCAGTTTATAATTGATTACCTATTATACATATTATATCACTTATAATTGAAGTCACCCGTAAAGTGGGTGATTTTATAATTCGCGACTACGTCATGAACCAGTCTGAAAACAATAATGAAAAAGAGGATAGTTATTCTAATATAAACAACTATCCTCTTAATTCATTAAAAATACGTTATTTCAATTATTGATTAAGCATTTGTATATAAACTAGGAGTTCTGTTAAATTACTCTGTCTTAATTCTAAATAATCACTTTGCAATGTATAATTCACTCCTGGTTTAGGTTTTCGATAATACACTTTATCACTATTAACCAATTTTACTGCAGTATCAAAATTACCATTATGTGCTCTTAAAAAAGTATTTACAAAGTCACCTTTTCTATACCCAATCGATACTAAATCAGCCTTTGTATAGCTCTCTTGACCTATTAAACAGGCAATCCAGTATTCTATATCTGGATTAGATAGAAAAATGGTATTTTGATTATTCAATTTATGAAGATAAGTAATAAGACCATTTAACAAATGATACCCATTGGAAGTTTTTCTTGTTTGCGGATCTGGCTGTGCTTTATCTAAATCTGCAACAACCAAAAATACCTTATATAATTTTTCATTGCTTTCAATGTAATTTTTAAATTTGCCATATCCAGCACCATCAATTGAAACAATCTCAATATTAGGGATATGACCTAATAAATCCTCTATATATGTACTTTCAGTTGGACCTTCACAAACGATTAATATTTTTAAACTCGTCTTAATATTTTTAGCCAATCGTTTTCTTACAACCTTTTTAGAGCTAGCCATATTAAATTACCTCAAATGAACCTTGTAAAAATTCCAGTGCTAAACGCTTTTTATTAGTTCTCAATTGAAAATCTGCTAAAGAATTAACAACCGTAGATAATGAATGATCTTTTGAAACAATATATATTTGTTGTGGTGCAAATAAAGATAAATCAAATAACTCTAAATTATGAGATGTTACAATTAATTGACCTTTTCTATTCTTAGAGGAATTAATAATTTCATTAAATAGTAAGATAAGGGATTTTGTGCTAATAGAAGCGTCAAGTTCATCTACTAAAATTGTCTTACCTAGATGTACCTCTAACAAATTAATTAATAAGAAAACGATTCTCTTAATTCCCTTGGACTCAAATGCTAAAAGAAATCTTACAGGCTGCTGGTTATCATCTAGTCGTACAATCTTGACATCATAATTAATCGTATCTGAATCATCAGAAATACGCTCTTCAAACTCGATATCTTTAATAGTAGGATCAACCTGTCTCAAAATCTGTATCGCTAACTCTTTATTATTTTGAATTAACTCTCTACGTTTATTAGAAAATGTTATATTAAACCATTTAACATCAGAATTCAAAAACATATCTGTTACTACAGAAATATTATTAACAGTAGTAACGAACTCATTATATATATCAGTTATAAAATCTTTTAATTTCGATAAAAGTGTTGAAGTGGATTCTCGAGAGTAAATATCTTGTATCTTCTCATCTAGTGATAAACTATATAATCTATTATCAGAAAATTTAAAAATAATATCTTGATTCTTAATAAGCTCTTCATATATTATTTGTTCATTTTTATTGACCTTAATTTTATACTCGAAACTATTACCTTCATCAGACTCAACTATTATTTCAAAAAAAATAGTATCAGATAAACGATTAAAAACTCTTTCATTTTTAATTGGCATCCCTGTAGAAATTATTTGTTGTAAACCTAATAAAGCATATAGAATATTAGTTTTACCCACAGCATTATTACCAAAAATAACACTAGATTTAGTAGGTCTATTTACACTAGATAAGATATAATTTTGCTCATATTTTGTTGATATAATTTTTTGTCCCTTAAAAGCAGAAAATGTAAGTTCTTGAAGTTGATCAATTGATGCAAATCCAGCAACTGCAAAATTAATTAACATATCACAACCTCCTTTTCCCCATTATATCACCGAAAATAATCTTAATCAAAAAAATGGTTTATCTTCTCGAATTAAGTAAATGAGGGTTTCTATATAATAATTAAATAATTTAATTGTAGATTTGGATACGGTTCAATTTCATGTTGCAATTTAAGACATCTTTTACATGCATAACATCTCATATTTAACTAGGAATTATCATAATTTATTGTCTTTTACTAAATTAGCAATTTTATTTACCACATTAGTGGTTGAGTATCCATCTTTAAAAGATAGAATTTGTACTGAGTCTACAAATTCACGTCCAATTACTTCGTCTACTTTATAGTCTCCACCCTTAACAAGTATGTTAGGTCGAATAGTTTTTAATAATTGGAATGGAGTATCTTCATCAAAAAGTACAACACCATCTACACAACCCAAAGCACTCAATAAATAAGCCCTATCTTCTCCCTCTACTAAAGGACGAGTTTCCCCTTTAAGGCGCCTTACGGAAGCATCAGAGTTTAAGCCTATAATAAGTCGATCACCTAGTTGAGCTGCTTCTTGCAAGTACGTAATATGCCCTCTATGAAGAATATCAAAGCATCCATTAGTAAAAACAACTGTATCTCCTTGATCTTGCCATTGTTGAACTAAAGTCTTCATTTCTTCCCAAGAATAGAGTGACTTTTCTATAGATTTTCCTTCTTGAAGAGACATCCACAAGTCAATTAATTCTTGTCGATGGATAGGATAAGTACCCACTTTAGATACTACGATACCAGCTGCTCCATTAGCTACATGAAGAGCTGTCCGCATAGAAAGATTAGCCGCGATAGAGCAAATCATCGTAGCCACAACTGTATCACCAGCACCAGATACATCAAAAACATCTTGTTGAGTAGCTGGATTATGCCAAATTCGGCCATCTCTAGCAATAACAGAAATCCCTTTTTCAGATCTAGTAGCAATAATATATTGAATATTATTAGTATCTAGAGCCTCTTTAGCTGCAGTCACTATATTATCATCATCATTTCTAATAAAGTAACCAACTCGTTCAGATAACTCCTTCACATTAGGAGTAATAAAGGTAGCCCCATCATACTTATTCCACTGAGCTCCCTTAGGATCAACAATAGTCGGTATCATATATTGATTAGCCAAGTTGAAAATTTGTCTTAAAAGAGTGTCTGTACAAACCCCTTTTCCATAATCAGAGATAACAATTCCATCTAATCCTTTTTGGCAGAGAATAGTCAGCCAACGAATGAGTGCCTCCTCTTCTTGCGTGTCAACATCTCGAACTGTCTCAAAGTCTAGCCGCATCATTTGTTGACGAGCACCTAAAATTCGCATCTTAGTTATGGTAGATCTTTCGTTAGAAATCACTACACCACTTTTATCAATACCATTAGAATCTAATAAGTCTTGTAAAAGGTTTCCATGGGTATCTTGTCCCGCTACTCCACCGACATATACATGGATATCCAAATTGGCAAGATTCGCAGCAACATTTGCGGCCCCACCAAGGACTTCTTTCATCTGTTTTACTCGATTCACAGGGACTGGAGCTTCTGGAGATATACGACTTACGTCACCAAAAACATAACGATCTACCATTAGATCGCCAATGACAGCTATACGAAGATTAGGCAGACTATCATGTAAGAACTTATTAATAGTTTTCTTAATCATAATCTTCCTCAACAATTTCACAGATAATATGCCCTACCATTATATGCATTTCTTGAATTCGGGCCGTAGTCTTAGACGGAACAGCTATCACGGCATCACAAAGAGCACCAAGTTTACCGCCACCTTCACCAGTAAATGCAACTGTTTTTAGACCTTTCTGTCTTGCTAGTTCTGTGGCCTTAACCACGTTCTTAGAATTTCCTGATGTAGAAATGCCTATTAATACATCTCCAGCCTGTCCCAAACCAGCTACTTGACGAGAAAAGACATCATCATAAGAATAGTCATTTGCTACCGCTGTCAAAATAGAAGTATCTGTTGTAAGAGCAATAGCAGGTAAAGACTCTCGTTCTTTTACAAACCGTCCTACCAATTCAGCTGCCAAATGTTGAGCATCAGCAGCTGATCCCCCATTACCACAGAAAAGAATTTTATGTCCTTTATCAAGAGCATTCTTACATATATCCGCAACTACTCGAATCTCTTCAATATAATTACGCATCTTCGTATGAGTATCTAAATGATCATCAAATCTTTGTGTAATAATATCCATAAGTAATGCCTCCTATTTATATAATGAACTAATATTAATGCTAAAAAGCATATTAATTCCCTAAACAATAAATCCTATATAATCTCTTTACTTTTAAGCCACGTGTTTAACCGTCCCGCCAGCGATTTTACTAATGGATCCATTGGCCGTTCTACAAGGTAAATACGTATCTTATCAATAAGTACACAGGTTATAAAAACAAGTAATACTATCGCTATTAACCATAAAGGGAAAAACCATTGAGTATAAACATAAGAGTCATCTAGTAGGCTAAGGAATATCCAATTTTGCAAACGCCCTATATGGAGAAGATATACACTAAATACAGATGTAGAGAAAAAGGTAATTATCTTTCCACAAAATGGTCGTATATCCTTAAAACCTAAAAAGAAAAATAACGCTGTCAATAATTCAGTAAATTTATAGGTTGGCCATACTAGAGCAAATATATCTATGCTTTTACCAAAAGACTGATTTACATAAGCTATGCCCCAAATTGATCCCGTTACTAGTATCATCAATATAAAACCATACAATAAATACTTAAGATGACCCTGTATAGAGTAAATTTTAATATATGAACCAAGCGTATATAAGAATATAAATAACAATATATGGTTATAAGTATCCATCCAAAAATTTCGTGTTATGGTTGGTATAATACTAAATACAAGTAAACCTAGAACTATAAAAGCTCGATGCTTGTTACGTGACATCTCCTTCAATAATGGATTTAAGAAAGGCACCAATAGCATAAGAATTAAATAGGATGAAATAAACCAATATTCATTATAGGTAATTGGCAATAACATCATTATAATACTTTTTACACTTACATCGGTAACTCCTATTTTAAAGGCTATAAGACCACATATAATAGAGTAAAAAAGTGTTTGTAGCCATAATTTAATAACACGACGACTATCAAACTCTTTCATACATAACAGATAGCCACCAATTATTACAAAGGCGCAATTTCCTATAGCCCCACCCAGCCTTGCAAAAGCAAGAGTCAGCCAATTTCCTGTAATAGGCATAGAACTATTAATAGATATAACACCATGATCTGACATATGAAATGCTATGATCAATAACATACAGACTATACGAAATAGTTCAATCCCCAAATTCCTATTCATATATTTCCCCATATAACTAATATAATCTAATAATTATATAATTAAACTACACAGATTATAATCTCTTATTATTCTCATAATCTAATACCTGATACACAGTATCCATCACTTGTTGTGGAGTAATTTCTGTTAAACAACGACGATGTTTGCAATGAATATAGTTATCCGTTCCATAACAGTACTTGCAATCCACATCATGTTCTACAAAGTAACTGCATGTTGAAAATACACCATGATTTTCAGGGTTTGTAGGACCAAATATTGATATAGTCGGTACCGATAAGGCCCCCGCTATATGTTGCATTCCCGTATCAATACCTATAGAACAGGTACATCGTTTAATAGCTGCTATGCTTTGTTTAATACTACATTTTCCCACTAAATTTATAACATGTGGTAACTTTAAAAACTCGGTTAGCTCTTCTAATAAGGGTATCTCTTGAGGTCCTCCAATTAGTACAATTTGATTTCCATCTTTCAACAATAGTTCTAGAAGATTATGCATTCGAGTAATCCCCCAAGCCCTAGGAAAAACACGACCCGTTCGTAACCAACGATTAGTAAGGGATGGATCTGCATTACCAATACATAAACCAATAATAGGTCTTGATTGGTCTAAACCATCAAAATAATGACATATGGATTTATCACTATCAATATCTACATATAACTGTGGTCTTAATTCATCACTAACCTCTAAACCTAAAGTCCTAACATTAGCTTCTACAAAATGTATATCATAGTCAAATTTATTAGTGCCCGAAGCTTGAAAACCTATATGTTGTTTTACCCCACATAATTTCATAAAAAGCTGTGATTTTTTGACAGGAGTAATAGCTGCACTAATACCAAGATCAAATTTCTGTTTACGTAAATAATCTATAGTTTTTAAAGTATTAATTATAGATTTATAAATATCAATAACTATGATTTCGTCTACCAAAATATGCGATGATTCAATAATATCACGACCAGCATTCATCTTACACAATACTGTAAGCTTGGCATTAGGAAATAAATAACGTACCCCTTTCAATAAAGCTAATGAACATACTGTATCGCCTAATCCATGCATGACTTCCACTAAGATATGTAATTGATTAGAACTAGTTTTTACTATATGCACAATAGAGCTCCTCTAATCGCTTTGCCTCTAATCGAATGTTATAGCCTTTAGTATTGATACTATCATTAATATTAGAACGATCATATACTTCAGTCTGCTGACTGTTAATCTTATTATATATTCGTTCAGTCTCAGTCGCCCAAGAAGTCATATCATCATCGGTAATACCTATACGTTTTGCTAAAGAATCATCTATAACTGCCTCATCAGTAACAAATTTACTCATTAGCAATGGTAAATTTGTTGCCTGTGATTCAACCGCAACTACTGCCAATCCTTCATACCAGGATGGTAAATAAAATATATCAAACAAGCTATATAATCTATATACATCATTTCGCAAACCTAAATAGGTAACGGAATCTGCTATACCTAATGTTTCAATTTGATTCAAAATCGTTTCACGTAATGGGCCATCGCCTACGAGAACAAGATGTGCTGTAGGTATTCGCTTTAATACATAACTAAAAAGTCGTACTAAATACTCATGATTTTTTTGATACATAAAACGTCCCACATGCCCAATGATAAACTTGCCCTCTAAGTTTAATTCTTCACGTAAAGTTTCTCGGTATTCTTCATTGTATTGGAAACGCTCAATGTCTACAGCATTATTAATAATATGTACTCCTGTTTCAGCGCCATATAACCAACGCGCCACAAGACGACCACAAGCAAAATGATAATTAGACACAAATGTTGAGAATGGGCGTAATACAAGTTTCATAATATTACGTTTTGTTTCACTTTTAACAGTTGTACTATGACCATGTAAAATGCGAACCTTAGCACCTGCTAGCCATGCAGGACCTAGTGAAAACACTCCCAATGTCGTCATATGGCAATGAACAATGTTATACTTATGTTTTTTTACTATATTATAAACACCTTGCATAAAACCAAATATATTTTTAGAGTACGATGGTACTTTATAAACTTTACCACCCATAGGCTCAACTATATCTGTAATATCTATGATATTGTCATCATGTACAATAAAGTCAAATTGTACCTTTGAACGATCTATATGTTTATAATAATTCATCACAACGGATTCTACTCCGCCACCAGCTACGATACCAATGACTTGCAAAACCCGTATTGGTTCTGTGTTCATAATTTACCTCTTAACTTTACTAAGAGCACTTTCAATACCTTTCACAATAGATTCTATCCAACTCATCTCCATTTCCTTATGCGCCTTATAGAGCCAGTACCAACTGTTATACATCAATTGAGATAAAATTATACCACCAAGTAACCCTAAAACACTAAGATCGAAAAATTCCATAAATACAAGAGATAGCACAAGACCTATTGCAGAAGATAGAATGAAGCTTTTTACATAGATAATACGATTAGTACATGAGAAATAAGATGTATAACAATTCCGATAGTAAATAACAAATTGCATAATACTTGCGCCCCAAAGAACTGTATCAGAAATAACAAAATTGGACTTAATCATATTTAATATTGGCAGTCCAACAAGCCATAAAACAAATATACCAATCCAATAGATTACAATAAATAACGTCACCGAAAAAGAAAATAATTCTCTTAAACGAGACTGATCCTTATTGATATATGCATTTTGAAAGGCCGGTTGGTATGTATTATATAGTGTACTAGCAACAACAGCTACTGCAGTAGTCAGTTGAATAGCAATGGAATACATACCAGTTTGTGCCAAACTTAAATAGAATGATGAAATAATAATAGTTGCTTGAGTTGATATATAATTAGATATAGATACAATCCCATCTCGCCACGCATTATACCAAATAGTTCGGAATATATCTGCTGTAGATGTAGCAACAAGATTTGTAGTAGATCTCAATTTCTCACCAATATGCTCATATTTATAAAAATATCTATGCCCAAAGAGTTTAAATCCAAGACCATATATAAGATAGCCTATACTCGCCCCAATAATACCAAAGCCCAATAAAAGTAAAATAATCGTAAAGACCATTTGCAATAAACGAGCATAAACAATACTTTTATTAGCCAATGTAATAGCACCTACACCTCGAAGAAATGAGATATAGTAGCTATAATAAAGATTTAAAAAAATTCCAAACCCATACGCTGCCCATGCGATATAGGCTTCCCAGCGAGAACTCGAACCAACTAAGCTACCTATATAATACATGCCTAAAGTGTACATTAACACTAAAGCACTACCACCTAAGATAGCATAAATCGATTGACAAGCTTTAAGGACAGCTTTTAATAGGGAAAAGTTAACTTCTTTTGATTCAGAAAAAGCAACATGCTTTGCTTTAAGTTCTTGAGCACCACTCCAACAATACGTTATATTACGAGCAAAAGTAATGGAAAAACCAAAATCAAATAGTAAAGCAATGGATCCTATACTAATAAATACATACCATAGTCCCACCATATCAGGTGTAAAGAAATAGATATAAAGTGGCAATAATAAAAGATTTACTGCCATCGTGAGAGCCATACTTCCATAAGACCATAGAACATCTCTTTTTTTGATGGAAATATTCATAATCTACCTCTTTGGTTGCTTTATCTTTACCCGATAACCTACATAAATAAATAGACCTATTAAACCAACAATAACAAATTGAGAAAATGCTAATAATGCACGGATACGATCATCATAGCCTGCCCATACAAGCGATACAAGTTCAGTAAGAAAAATAGCTGTCCAAACATGAGTCCAAATATTGCCATTAGAGCGACGTTGTAAGTATTCATAGGCTAATGAAAATAATGCAGTCACTATAATACTCATAATGATAACACCCAAAATACCAAAGTCTTCATACCAACGCCCAAATAAAGATAATGTATTGCCAAATTTATCAAATTCATGATAAGCCATTCGTGCTGATTCTGGTAACAAGCCAAAATTAATCAATTTATCATATACATCTGCAAAACTAGATTGTCCGAAATAAGTAGTACGTGCTGGCTCCCATATATGAATATTCAACGCATAAATACCACCAGCTAATAATTCAGTGACCCGTTGTAATGTTACATTATTACCATCATGACGACCTACTAATATACCATAAAGAATATATAAAAATGGGCTAATTATTGTAATAGGAATGAGTTTAAATAAAAATCTTTTAATTTGATCAAAATATTGCTCTTTTACCATAAGAAATAGATACGTTAAAATCATAAAGATAAATATTTCTATAGCTGGTTGACGTGCGCCCATAGCAATAGAACTACCAATACAGAAAAAAATAACTATTGTAAGAAGACCCGTTCCTTTAAAAATAGGCTTATTTAAAATAACACCATTATATATAGCTACATAAGCCGACACATATGTTATAGCCCATGCAATCTTATAAAATTGAGAGTTAATAAATACAAATCGTGTATCATTTGGATGTAATTGAGGATATAAAATAATATCTCTATATTGAGTCATACGACTAGCATCACTATCACCAGTCGTATTAATGAATACACAGAATAAAGAAAACAAAATAAAAAATATCATATACATAGATATGTATTTATATCGCACAGGAAGTTTTACTATCCCCACTAAAGGATAGCAATTACTATCAAAATTATACTCAATAGATGTTGGGTCTCCCCAATTAAGTTTAGCCCATCTCTGCACACTATAACCAGTGCCTAAAATAGCTCCTCCACCAAGAGCTATTACTATAAAGGTATAGAAGTAAAGGTCTGTTCCCATTTCATATCTATACCAGTACCCCAAAGCAATAACAATCGTTAAAGATACCAATGTAATCATTGTAGGGGATATTATAGGCAATTTAAACTTCTTATATCCTAATATTACAAATATTACATACGATACTAGTAATAATAAATAACAATCCATTAATTCTTCCTATCTCTCTATTTTTCTATCTCTCAAAAATATGTAATATATAATCTAATACAGCCGCTACTGAGATTCCTTGCATACATTTATTATTAGTACATGTATAGGATTGATCATAGCCTAAACACGGTGAACATCCTATGGCATGATGAATAATCTCACTATATGGACCGAATGGCTTTACAATAATTGGATCTGTACACCCAAAAAGTGTTAACGTAGCAGTTCCTTGTATAGCGGCTGCATGAATAAGCCCTGTATCTACACCAACAACAAGATCTGCTTCTCGTACCACTTGAAAACTCTCTTTAATAGAATGTTTTCCTATAAAACTAACAATACGTGAATCTAATTCATCATGATAAGGTTCAATCATACCTTGTTCCATTGAACCACCAATAAGGACAACCTCATAACCTCGTTGAACAAGTTTATTGCCGAGTTCAACCCAATTCTTAGTTGGCCATGACTTAAGACTTAATGCATAAGGATTATGTAATTTTTCATTCGCTACATGACCTGAGCCTATACAAAATACGATAGATGGATGGTTAATTACGATTGGTTTTAATGCAGGATTCTTATCAAGAGAATAAGATTCACGGTGCATAACTATTCGTTCAAAGCCTAATTGTTCAAGAATATCATTTTCCAAATTATATATATAGTAACTCTCAGGACGAATAATCTCTTTATCATAAGTAGCCCCATTATAGGGATTATGAGCACCTATCGTAGTTTTACAACAAAATTTAATAATTTTGCTTGGCCATGACGACATGTATTTAGAGTTCAAATGCTCGAGCACAATACCATAATCATAACTATGATAACCTGCTTTCAACAAAAACATTAAAGAATGAAATGGTTCATTCTTGGTATAGTAGTAACAATGACGAATATCCCCTTGTAATTCCACCATCGTTTTATTCAAATTAATGCGTCTCTTTTCGCTGCATGTGAATATATCAATAACAGCTGTTGGATCTTGCGATTTAATACTCTGAATGAGTGGCATGGCAATAACAAAATCACCGATGCCATGCGCAATATAAATAAGATATGTATTCATATGACTTCCTATGAGGTACATGGTTATGGTAAAAGCTTAATTAATAAGCACCTTTAGACTTCACCACAGCCAATACTGTTTTTAATAAGTACACTATATCAATCCATACAGACCAATTATGCACATACCAAGAATCCATGAAAACTCGTTCTTCATAGGTGGTATCACTGCGACCACTTACCTGCCAAACGCCAGTAATTCCTGGTGGTACAAGGTAAAAGTCATTTATATAATCGCCATATTTTACAATTTCATCTCGAACAATAGGTCTTGGCCCTACGAGGCTCATGTCTCCAATGAGAACATTCCATAACTGTGGCAATTCATCAAGACTTGTTTTTCGAAGGAATTTTCCGATTCTTGTAACGCGAGGATCATCCTTTAATTTAAAATCTCGTTCCCATTCTTCACGAGCAGCTGGATTATCTTTTAGATATTGCTCCAAAGCCTCTTGTGCATTTGGTACCATAGATCGGAATTTATAACAAGAAAATGATTTCCCACCTTGACCAACACGTTTATGTCCAAATACGATAGGTCCTGGAGAGTCCAAGTAAATCAATATAGCAATGATAGCGAGAATCGGTAAAATCAAAATACCGCCACATACGGTAGCTACAATATCAAAAATACGTTTAAAAATACGGTTAGACTTGCGCGCTAGGTTATTTTGTACACGCAATATGACGGCTTGTTCTTCCATCATGCCACGAGCACTGATATTACTAGTAGGTAAACCAAATAATTCAGGTACAAATGCTACTCGTTTTACCAATAATTGTAATCGATTAATCAAGGATACTAATCTTTTAGACTCAAGTCCGGGAGCACAAATAAGTACAGTTTGAACTCCTGTAT
The DNA here is from genome assembly GCF_963551295.1 of uncultured Veillonella sp. Classification (NCBI taxonomy): domain Bacteria; kingdom Bacillati; phylum Bacillota; class Negativicutes; order Veillonellales; family Veillonellaceae; genus Veillonella; species uncultured Veillonella sp. The sequence goes on along the minus strand of NZ_CAUVFT010000001.1, from coordinate 78,383 downwards.
CTTTAATAACGCTTTCTACATCTTTAAAGGCGCCAAGGCATGGATATTCTTTAGCGATAGATGATGATTTAGGATTATCATCTACATAACCAATAATCTTATAGGTAGTAATCGGCATACGCTCTAAAGATCTCTGTACAAGTTCCGCTGTCTTTCCCGCCCCAACAAGAAGAATTGGAATTGTTAGATATCCTGTTTTTGAAAGTATTTTTCCTACAATAAAACGCTCGCTAAAAATAAATACGAGCATACATATATAAGCAAAAGCAACAAATAAACGAGACACATCATTAATTACATGGCCTGTATACATGAGGACAATCGATACGACAACTCCTATGGTAATGCTACGAAATAAATTTTTCATCGTATCCCAATAAGGTGTTACCACAGAATAGGCATTATTAAGCAGCAAAATAGTTAAAAATACGATAGGCACAACACCATATACGTAAATTTCTTCTACCTTAAAATTTGAACTTACCGGTAAAATTGATAAGTTTAAACGCAAATAATAGGCTGCTAATGTCCCCAAAACAATAGCAATATAATCTGCTATAAGCACTATGAGCTTACTAATAAATAACTTTTTATTATTGTTATTACAGATAGAACTATTCATACTAATACCCCAAATTATAAAAAAAGATTGTTTTCTCAATATATTTTCAAGAAAACAACCTCTCTATCATACGAATACAATGTACCAATATTTACATATATTGTATCATATTTAAATATGTAAAACTATAAAAAACATAGATTTCACCTATCTTTTATGTAGTTATTTATTATCTAAGTCTATTTGAATCCTACTTAATTGTCTATTAAATGGTAGTTAAATGCTTTTCAATACCGCTATATGATTATCAATTATCTCGCAATTGAAGCATCGTAGCTAATATAAAATACATAATACGTATTCCAGACGAATTATCTAAAGTATACTCCACTTGACCAAATACAAATACATAACAAATAACAGCAATCATAGCACAGAGGCTATAAGGATCTCGATTCTTAAACCAAACCACAAAATTATCAACAACAATAGATCCATAAAAGATGAGAACCCCTAATAAACCTAAAAGGCCTACTTCACCAAGAAGTTGAATAAAATTATTGTGTGCATGATATAAATGTTGATTTTCCGTTGGTAATCGATAGGATGCTTCATATATAGTACGCCATTGACCTATACCTACACCTGTCACAGGATGGTCTTTAAACATATTAATAGACGATGTCCACACATCAAAGCGGCCTAGGTTGGAACCATCTGTAGTCGTATTCGTAATGGACTCAAACCTAGCTACATATTGTGGTTGTGTACTAAATCCCCATACAACTCCACCTAATGCAGCAAGAACAACGACTACATAAATGAATCGTTTTAATATATATGGTAAGGATACGATAGGCACCATAATCATACTAAAAAGCCAAGATCCTCTACTTTGATTGCCATACATACCAAAGCCAACACAGCCTAGTGCCCATAAAGCAGATACTTTCACATAGTTAGGAAAGGCTGAATCTAATAAAATGACGCAGAAAATAGGCACTAGCATAACCATGAGGCCCGATATGGTCAACACACTACTACCAAATCCCCATCCTCTATCGGTCATTCCTGAAACATGTTGATAAAAGGCTACTAAATTATCGATACCAAAATCCACAAAAAATACGGCAAGCATCGTAAATAATGTTTTCTTATCACGAATACATAGGGCGATAACAAAAAACACAGGAATCCGCCACAACCAAACATTGATAAATTCAGGTAATCCTACAGCTATATTGTTCGTTAATACTGCAGAAGGTAATAACAATAACAACATTAGAGCAAATGTTTTACTATATTTTTTAACATAGGATGGAATATATAGGTCATGCCTATGTTTCCAAATATAGAAAATACTTAACAAAATAGCAATAACATAAAATACTTGACCAGCTGCCATGGATAGCCTTGTAAAGCATGCCATCAACGTAATCATAATGGCAATCCATGATTCTAGTCTTACACTTGATAATACACCCATGTTCATTCTCCCTTACATATAAACTACAAACCTTACATAGTACCCCTTATACATGTATGATGGATTTAATTAATGCACGGTGACTGTAGTCCTCATTTGCATCTATTAACCCCTGATTATATTGCTCTTTATGATGCTGTAAATTCTCTACAAACTCTTGAATCCCCTGTCTGATGGAATGTACATCATCTAAATTTAAAAACTCCCCAATAGAATACTGTTCTAATACCTCTGGATTGATCTCTGGAGATATAAGAACAGGCTTGTGAAAGCCAATAGCAGTGAACAACATAGCCGCCCAGTGATAGCGATATCGCTCCGCTCCATACGGCAATAATAAAGCACCTACACTCAATAAGGCTGTATCCCAGTCTTTTCCAATCAGACTGGCATGGATGAACTTAATATTATTATACTGGCTATATTTTTTGATGATAGACTCAAATAAAGCCCCATCTTCAGGCTTTACCGTTGCCCCTTGAACGACGAGTTGTACCGAATCATCATAATTCAGTGATACAAAGGCATCTATAAAGCGCTCAATATTTTTCTCTTTTCTAAACTGACCAAAGAAACCTAATTTTATCGGTTTATTTGCTGATATAGAGGTTTCCAAATTAGCACCTATACAAGTTGTAGAATTCGGAACTTTTTGGTCTTCTATATTAACATTATCTTGCGTATCACTATTCTTTTGTTCTCCGCTCAATTCACTAGATGGCAAGAACACAGGAGGCAAGATTTTACGAACTCTCGGTAAATCAGGGCGCAACATATCATCGCGCAAAGAGATAACATCGAGGTACACGTTTCTATACGCATTAGCACGATGAGCTTGCTTAATAAAGCGATCCATCTCTCCCTTGCCAATGCCATGGAAGATAACATGTACTGCTGCCTTACTGTCCTTTAACGGCGTGTCTAACAAAGCTTTAATATAGCGATATGTCCCCGTCGGAATGATTAAAGCATCTATATTATATTCTTTAATTTTTTCTGCTGCTGATATGAACCAACTACGGCGACGGCGTTCTCGTAAAATGGATAAAAACGGCTTCTTCCACTTAGACGCTCCCGCATAGGTCACTACCTCTCCACCTTCCAAGTACACTATATCTACTCCATAATCTACTTTAAAAGGAAAGTTTTCCGGCACGAATAGTACTGGCTCATGACCTTGACGCTTTAATTCGTTGATGAGGATGCGATCAAACTCCACCTCATGACCAGCAGGCATGACAATACTTTCTAAAATTGCTACGCGCATAGCACACCTCTAGGCCTTTACGTACGGTTTTATGTTTTCTTGAATCATAGTTTCATACTCATCTAAAAGAGCATAGCGATTGCGATATTGGCTACGTTTTTGTGATTTAATCTCTTCCATAGGTTTGCGTTCTTCTTCAAGTGGAATAGTAAAATAATTTGGATCAGATTCCAATACGGTACCACCGATATCCTCCCACAAGGTATCTAATATAGCCACCTTTGATTTATTACCGCGCACCATATGTGAATTTGCATAGAAGCCTTCATCAGATACAGCAAGTATGGATTCTACTTGCGCAGCATGAGCGATTTCACGAATCAAGAAGGTAATAAAGTTCTTCGGACGGTAACCATACATCTTTTTCGTAATCTTCTTAGCTCGCTCAAGACCATCTTTATAACCTTGAATAGTACCGATAACAAGAGTTCTCTCTCCGTTATGGCCTTTAGCAAAGCGAATATTTGCATGGTATACGCCCTTATCTTCGAGCAAGAGCATAACCGTCAAGAAGCCTTCCTTACGTTGTCCCGGCTCGTAATATAGATGAGCCGACATATCGAGCTCATCGGAACTCCAAAGAGTAATACCTCGTTTTTTATCGAAATAATCAAACTCCGCTTCGTCTACATACATGAGCTGAACCGCTTCATCCGTAAACACCTCTTGTAATATGGTGAAATGCTGACGAAGAGCTTCCAAACGCCATTGTGGCGTAGAGTTCTTAATCAAAAACATACGGCTCATCAATTCATAGAGACTGGGATGTTTTTGCAACAGCTTTGGATCTGGAGTATAAGATTTAAAGAAGTTTTCAAATTCCGTAACCGTTGAGTCATGACGACAAGAGCGCATTGTATGTAAGAAGGTTCGTCTCGTTTCACGCCATGTGCGCTTGCCATATATAGTACGGCCTATATGCCAATGTTTTCCAAAATTGCCTAACATAATGTTCCCTCTATTACAATTTTCCCTTGGATTTTAGTAAATAGTAAAACTTTACATATTTAGTCATCGTGTAAAAGTAGTGATTAACGGACAAAATAAAACCCATCTTCCCATCGAGAATACCGCCTTGTAAGAAGTACACCTTGATGAAAGCCCAGGTAGGGCGCAGAATTATATCCTTGATAAAAGAACAGCTTTTACCATTATCACGATATTTTTCAGCAGATAATGTGGTATAATTATTGAATTTATTGAAATATTGATGCCAATTATCGTAAGTATAATGGTACATCGGATGTTGTAATTTTTCTGTTGGATACGGCGTAATAATCGCAGGATGCACGTAGCCTTCTACATAGCTACCCTCTTTAGGCATGAGGCGAAGCACATAGTCTGGACGCAATACACCATGTGTAGCGTGGTTATGATGGAATTTATTGCGCCGTTGAATCCAATACGCTTTATTAGGTTCGTTTACAACGATAGCTTGAATTTCTTTCGCTAGAGGCTCAGAAATGCGCTCATCCGCATCAAGGAATAAGATCCAATCGGATTTCGCTTGTTCAATGCCAAAGGTTTGTTGCGCACCCCAATCACCATTCATAGCGTGTTGTACAACACGAGCACCCATTTCTTCAGCGATTTTTACAGTATTATCGGTACTGAAATCATCGATAACCAAAACTTCATCGGCAAACTGCACAGACTCAATACAGTCATGAATATTGTGTTCTTCATTTCTCGCTAAGATTATTACAGATACAGTTGCCATAGTTTCACCTTTCACTTACGAACGTACTTGTTTTGCTAAGTACGATAAACGAGCCCCCATTTTATGAATCCAATCGGCACGGCCAAAGGACCATAAAAAGAGCTTATATTTAGAATTTAATAGCTTGTAGGATGCATCATTACGATAAGTTTCAATCATTTTTTTGCACTTATCATAATACACTTGATTACCCGTTGGCTTTGCATAGTAAGCCGTTAAACAGGATAATACGGCTTTCATCAATAAACTATTGCAATCATCAACATATGGTAATTGATGATCTATAGCGTATTGTAAGCGTTCCTCATAGCCGAGCACAAAATCCCATCGAGATTTCGGATCAAAAGAGGTTTGAGTCGTTGAATTAAGATTAAGACGATAGTAATAATAACAATGATTGATGTGACCTACCCGTTTAGTATTGGTGATAAATCGATATGATACAGCTGTGTCCTCAAATTTTCGACCTACAGGAAAACGCACATCATCGATGGCACTACGCTTGTATAATTGACTCCATACAGCAACGAAACAATCGTACATAGCCATTTTTAGCGCTTCATCGCGATTGAAAATTTCTAAAGAACCATCATTACAACCTTCGATAATTTCGCCACCTTTATCTCTAAAAGCAGTGCATTCCAAGATATCTAGGTCATTCTCTTTCAAAATGCGCAACATGTCTTCATACATGTTAGGAGCAATATAGTCATCGGAGTCTACAAAGGCAATATAGTCGCCATTAGCTGCTTCTATTCCCGTATTACGAGCTGCACTGACACCAGCATTTTCTTTATGAATCACCTTGATGCGTTCATCATAGGCTGCATACTGATCGCAAATATCACCACTAGCATCTGTAGAACCATCATTTACTAAAATGATTTCCAAATTCATATATGTTTGGTTTTGAATGGACTCAATACATTCTGCAACATAAGATTCCACATTATAGACGGGTACAATGACCGAAATTAACTCCATTCCATGCTCCTCTTAAACATGCACTAGCCATATAACTAATGATTACATAAGCTTAGTTTTATATACAAACAGCTCAAACTAAGTTATCACTTACTTAATTGAATGAATCGATTCTTTACGCAAATAAACTAAAAAAATGTTATTGAATAGTATTTCCGTGCTTAATACGCCACGCCGCAAGTTCCCGCATGTTTTTAATCATATCCCCATAGGATTGAGGCATGCTCGCACTTTGTTCTAATACTTTTCCATTTTTATCCAGATACAGTCTATGGTTAAAGACAAATTCCTCTTGTATAAATAAGCTTGGTACCATCGCTTCATAGGTTTGACCAGGTCGGCCTATTAATTCCGCCAAGGTTGGAATGATTTGAATGCTCATGCCGAACGCATTAGGCGCAAGCCAATCTTTATGAATGCCGCGACCATAAAAAATAATAGGAATAGTAGATGCCACATTAGGGCCTACTTCACGAGCAAAGTTAAAGCGTTCGCTATGGTCACCTGTAATGACGAAGAGTGCAGAAGGATCTGCTATTTCTTCACGAGCAATAAAATCACCCATTACGTGGTCTGCGTACCAAATATGGCCCATTTCGTTCAATTGCTTATCATTTTCTTCGATAGAATCTGGCAAATGCCCTTTTACCTTATTCACATCGTAGCCTTCCTTACCCACATTGATGCTATACGGTGGATGATTAGAAGTGGTCATGATAACATTGAGAATTTTTTCCCCTCTATGTTGATCCATGTAGGCAGAAATAGCTTTAAATAAATCTTTATCGCCTACACCCCAAGCGTTCCCGTCTTCGCTTGTCATTTCTGAAGCATCGTGAAATTCATCGAAGCCTTGAGATAAAGCAAAGTTCTTAACGTTTTGCCAAGTACTAAAGCCACCATACCAAAATACAGTCTTATAGCCTAGCTTTTTCATAACAGGACCAATACCTAAACCATAAGGCTCTTTGAAACTTTCACCTTCATAGTTAGGATATAACCCTGTGTCAGGCATACCCGTCAACAAACCATTGATGGCCGGCATCGTGCCTGTACCTTGCGCGAGGGCTAGCTGCGTGCTCATCGCTTGAGGGCTGGCAGCATATTTACGACCTTGTTCAACAAGGTACGCACCAGGCTCGTTATATTCAGCGAGGAACGGCCACAAGCCATAGGATTCTCCAAGAACGAGGTTTATGGACTGTGGTTGCTCCGCTAATCGCTGTGTTGTAATGGTTCTGGTGAAAGAACCGTCAAAATTAGTGCCATTAAACTTACCGCCAACGGCAGTGATTTTTTCGTTTAGCTCTTGAGGCGTTAAGTTGATAACCTCAAGCTCAGCCGTCCGTTTAGCAATGCTTTTAACACGATAGAGAGCCTGCACATCGTCGAGGATATTTTCATTCAACAAATTAGAACTTAGGCGCGCTGCACTTTCCCAGTTGATGGAGTTCGTATAGCTGAAAGCACCGCCAAATCTAAAGGATAGACCTAGTACGCCGATAACAATAGTCAGCCCAATGCCCGTCATCCATTGTGTTTTCTTTGTCTTAGGATACCAAGTAGTACAAAGTCGTTGACTATCTGCAGAATCACTATTTCTTAGATTATCCGCATCATTACCATTCCTTAGATCATCAGCATAGTCACTATATTTCTTCGTGCCCCACGCTAGGAAACGAACGAGAAACCAGCAAAGAGCTGCGCTCAATACAACGGCCCCAATGATGTACATGAGGGCATTATATTCGTTGATCGCTGTATTTACAATGGCGCCGATATCATCGTTTTTACCGTTGATGAGCATCGCATTATAAGAGGAGTTAAAGATTTTATAGAACGGAATGCGTCCCAAAAATAAAAAGGTCAATAATACTGTGGCAATGGAGTAAATCACTTGTTTAATGCGCAATGACGGCCATTTAGGTACAAAGGTATGCACCAAAGTGCCCCCTAAAAAGCCCAGTAAACACAAAGAACCGACGGTCTTGAGACTCAATCTAAAGCCTAACCACAAGGATGTGAGGATATTCTCCATCGTCACAGAAGCTAGTTGTGATTGAAATACTGCAAGAAACACGATTCTAAATGCAGTCAACAAAGCAGAGAAAAAGATAAATACCTTAATCTCTGTCTTTATGCCTTCAAATAATCGCTGCCATCGGTTCATTATTAACCCCTAACTGTTGTATCCTATAACTCTAATTATTAACCTAACACTAAACTTAACTATTAGCCTAACACTAAACTTAATGATTAGTCTAACGGCTAACCTAACTAGTATGTTAGAAAAATAACTATATTGTTACAAACGTAACAAAACTACATAACTATACTGCCTAAATGATTAATAAAACAACATAAACTACTTATATATGCTACATATATGCTACGTAATATATTACGTAACATTCTACTAATTACGTAACATTCTACTAATTACATAACTATCAATTATCTTGGATATTTCTTACATTTAGGACCTTTACATCGTTTGCATTTACCGCATCCACGGTCGATAGTCCCAGCACTTGCTGATTTCTTCGCACTAGCACTCTCCTTGGCCATCTTTTCAGAGGCCTTACTATTCCATACGGAAACTATCGTTCCTGCTTTTTTGCGGATTCATCTTTTTTGTATTTTTTATCCTTTTTCTTGTCTTTCTTCTTATCTTTTTTCTTGAAAGTATCCGCTAAGAAGACTGTCTTTAACTTATCGTTTAAGAATTTAAGCTTCTTTTCAGCCTTATCTTTCTTTTTCTTTAACTTTTCTTCAGCTTCATAAATCTTATCTTCTTTATGCTTCTTGTGTTTTTTATCTTTCTTATCTTCTTTAGACTTCTTATCTTTCTTAGATTTCTTCTCTTCTTTGGACTTTTTGTCTTCTTTAGATTTTTTATCCTCTTTGAATTTCTTGTCCTCTTTGGATTTTTTATCGTCCTTAGATTTCTTGTCCTCAGAACCGTTGATACGCGCCCATTCATCGTCAACGCGTTTTAATTGCTTTTTAAGAAGCTTTTCCATCTTCTTATTTGTTTTATCAGATTCTAAACCGGCTTTACCAAATAACAAAGCATTCACCGCCGTGTATGGATCGATAGACGACATATCCTCATCATCCACTTTAGCTTCCTCTGATTTCTTATCTTTCGAAAATTCATCAAGACTATCTACATTTAACTCATCATTTTCATCTAAATGATGAATTGCTAAGCTTTCAACGCCTTCTAATGGTTTTACATCAAGGTGCTCAATCGCAGTATCTTCAAAATCTGTCATTTCCTTACCGGAGCTTTCACCAAAACCAGTAAAGAGACCACCTATAGATTTTAATTCATTCAATTTAATATGATTCATACCCACCGTAGAATCATGATGCACAGGAACGTCAGATAATTGTATCTGTTCCATAGCATATGCATCATCACTGTGACTAACACCCTTGCCAACTCCAGATGTATTAGAAATGACAATATCTTCCTTATCGTCACCTAGCACATCGCCAAATAAATCTTCTTCTAAAGATTCGTAAGAATGCAATAGAGCCATCCGTTTTTGAACATCTTCAATTTGATTCCACAAATCAACGAGAGAAGATGTATAATACACCCGTTCCTTTACTTCTAAATAAGCTTGGTAAACGATAGCCAATTCGGACTCATTAAGGCCTTCCTCTGCACCAATTTCTTCAATCATTTGTTGAATCTGTTGATCTCGGTCATATCGTTTAATTAAAGCTTTACGAATGCGTTCAATCAACATTGTATCGATGAGTTCCATATGCACCTCCTGTATTCAATACACTCAGTCCTATCCGCTACATTAGCGTATACGAATCAATGTATAGAACCATAAAAATGAATTGATTTTATAATCTCTAATATATTATTATAGCAGAATTTATCTGCTTTTTCCTTAATAATATGTGTAAAAGTTCCTTAAAAATAGAATAAAACCTCAATTTGAATACGTTCCAAATAGTATGCATTTCATACTACTAAAGCACTATTCAAACCGAGGTTATTTAATCAAGTTTATATACATTATATTCATATATAAACTTACTATATTAAAGTCTTATATTTATTTGTTACATCAATCCAATATTTATTGCATCAGTCTAATATTTATTGCATCCATCGGATTTTTAACTATTACATCAAAATATATCTAATTGTTATATAAAGATCTTAAATTACTGCACTAAAACAAGTTAACGGAATAGACGAGAATTCGTTCTTTTGCATCGCTTGCTTCAAAGAGATCACTACAATCAATAGGTTCCTCTTGTTCCAAGCGCACATGGTTATTTAAAAAGTTCTCCACCTCTTCATTAACATAGTAGAAAAATAACTTAATCTCCCGAGGGTTATGATATAGCGAATCAAAGATATTTCCTAATACCCGCTTAATCGTATGGAGTGCAAAGGGATTAAAGAAAAAACATCGATCAGCCTGCTCAGGTAACTCGTAGAGAGCCGCATCGCCGTGTACAAAAGATACGCGATGGCGCGCTGCTGGACTTTCACCATTAATCAAAGCCTTTTCATATAGCCGTTCATCGTATTCAATGCCTATAGAATGACAGCCCGTTTGGTAAGCCATGAAAATACTAACTCTACCCTTGCCACTGCCATAGTCAATGAGGGTATGTTTCTTGCGAATATGACCACTATTTGCCAAACGCTCCAACACGCAATAATCCGTCGGCTCGTACGGATGATGCTCCGTATCGGAACGACTATCATCGCGGCCAGAAGTTTTAATTTGTAATAAACTTTCCCACTCTTGCTCTGTTGCCATCTATATAATCCTATCATGAGATCCAAATTATATAACCTAAAATTTAATACTAATCTTAATTTCTATACATACTATACCCTTATTAGGGTACTAGTTACAAATTAAAATCAATCATATTATAGTAGACAACAAAGGAAATACATATTTTTGTAGCATTTAATGCGTACAAAAGGAAAAATGAAAGCAGCAACCCTCCTTTTTCTGTGCTAAAAACACTTATTAATGCCGATATGGTATACTAGGAGTAATATTTCTATTATTCTCATGTGCAGAATTATATGTCATTAAAAAGGAGTATCTACTTACATGGACAGTGATCTGACCTTAGATTTTATAATTATCATCGTATTAATCATCGCGAATGGTTTATTCTCTATGACGGAGTTAGCCATCGTAAACGCTAAAAAACGTAAGCTTGAAGAATTAGCTGAAGCAGGCAATGAACGCGCGAAAAAGGCCTTTGAATTGGCAGAGAACCCAAATGATATGTTCTCCACGATTCAAATTGGCATTACCCTCGTTGGTATTTTAACTGGTTTATATTCTGGTGCCACCTTCTCTAGTCCTTTAGAAGAAATATTAACTGCTAATATTCCAAGCATTGAACCGTACGCAGCCTCAGTGAGCTCCTTCCTCATCGTTGCGATCATCACTTATTTATCCCTCGTTATAGGGGAGCTCGTGCCAAAACGATTGGCCTTAAATAGCCCTGAGGGCATCGCTGTGGTGGTAGCAAAACCGATTTATTGGCTCTCTGTAGCCCTAAAACCAATCGTTAGCTTCCTCGGTATTTCCACAGAATTCCTCTTAAAAATATTAGGCGTTACTGTAAAAGAAGAAGCCCCTGTTACAGAATCTGAAATTAATAAAATGCTTACCGAAGGCGTTGCCATGGGTGCTTACGAAGAGGAAGAACCTATCCTCGTAGAAAATATCTTCCATCTCGCAGATATGAACGCAGGTGATATAATGACGCCTCGTACACAGCTCAAATGGATTGATCTTAACGGTATGGAAGACGAAATCATGGAGGTTCTCAAGAATGCCAACCATTACCGCATTCCTGTAGGTACCGATTCCTTGGATGAATTAAAGGGTCTCGTTACCGTATCCGATGTATTAGTTCAAATTATGCAACGTCCTAGTGAAAGTTCTATTCACGATATCATCAAAGCTTGTTTGAAAGAACCTGTTCTCGTTCCTGAATCCATTTCACTCATGAAATTATTGAACGTTCTACGTACAGAAGGCGTTCATGAAGCAATTATCCTCGACGAATATGGTGGTTTTACTGGTCTTGTCACCTTGCATGATATCATGGAGGAAATCGTAGGCCTTATGCCTTCCGGTGAGGAAGAAATCAAGGAAGAAGAAAACAAAATCATCGAACGTGATGGTGCATGGCTCGTAGATGGCCTTCTCAACGTAGATGAATTTAAAGAATTCTTTCACATCGATCAAGAATTACCAGGTGAAGAAGACGATTTGTACAAAACTATGGGCGGTCTCTTAAACGTCCTCTTCGGTCGCATTCCAAAAGAATTAGACAAGGCAAAATGGGATGGCTATACCTTTGAAGTCATCGATATGGATCATACTCGTATTGATAAAATTCTTGTAACCTATGAAGAACCTATTGTAGAACAAGAAGAAGAAAAATAAAGTTCAAACTATACATAAACAAAAGCTGACAAAAGCTAAAGAAGTGAGTTCTCTTCCTATGAACTGTACCCCAAAAATTGGACATATTTTTGGATACAGTTCAATCAATAGAGGACTCACTTTTTTAATACATTTTTGTATCCATAAAATAAGTAATACATATACTATCAAAATATATAGATTACTTTAAAAAATTATCACCAATTATATACATTAAGTATATAATTCTTTTATTTTCTGCATAAAGGCTAGAACTTTCAACATAAATATAGTATTATTAAATTGTATAAAATATATAATTAATTCTAATATAGAAATAATAGCTAATTTAGAAATAATTGCTATCCTAAAATAAGTTCAATAAAATATAAAGTCCTATGATCATTTTGTATAGTGTATTTCATAGGACTTATATGTGGTAGTAAAAGGAGAGATTCTATGAATCAACGAATTATAGCAACCATAGGCGCCCTATTAATAGGGACCGCCATCATAAGTGGTTGTGGATCAGAAAAGCCCCCTGAAGATACAAGTCTCAAGGTGCGCACCATCACTATAGGTGAAGAGTCTGGAACTACTGATGCTGGCTATGCAGGCACCATTCATAATAAAACAGAAACAAATTTAGCCTTTCAAATTGGAGGGCGTATCATCAATAAATTTGTAAATGTTGGTGATGTAGTGCAAGCAGGCCAAGTCATTGCTCAAATCAATAGTTCAGATACATCAGCTCAGTTGCAAAATGCTGAAGGTGCTGTAAAAGCTGCTCAATCGGCCTACGAATTGGCAGAAACCAATGCTAAACGATACCGCGAACTCTATGCACAACAAGCGATTAGTAAATTGCAATTAGACCAGGCTGAAAACCAATTGAATGCCACATCTGCTCAATTACAACAAGCACAGGCAAGCCTTAATTTGAGCAGCAATCAAAATAGCTATACTAATTTAACGGCCCCTGATACAGGTATTATTACAGCTTTCAATATTGAAGCAGGACAAGTCGTAGCAGCCGGTCAAAGCGTTGGTACCTTAGCGGCCGGTCACGACCCAGAAGCAGTCATTGCCCTTCCTGAACAAGAATTGAGTAAAATTCATGTAGGAAGCCCTGCTACTATTACCTTCTGGGCTCTACCTAATGTAACCGTGCAAGGTGTAGTACGTGAAATTTCACCAGTTCCTGACCCTGTAGCCAGAACGTATACCGTAAAAATTACCTTACAAAATGCGCCTAAAGAGGTACAACTAGGCATGACGGTCAATGCTAATCTATCTACCACAGATAGTACCAATATTTCTATCCCATTGACAGCTCTTGTGAAAGACTCTAACGGTAATAATGCGGTCTATATCATCCGCGATAAGAAGGCTCATCTCGTGCCTATCAAGACTGGTGAATTCGGTAAGAACTCCGTCATCGTCACATCTGGTTTAGCTAAGGGTGACATTGTCATCACCGCAGGTACCCAACAATTACAAGAAGGGACGGCGGTTAGTCAATGAAACAATTTAACTTAGCCGAATGGGCTCTTAAACACAAGTCCATTATCTACTACTTCATGGCTGTGCTCCTCACCTTCGGTATTTTCTCATTTACCCATATGGGACGCATGGAAGATCCTGATTTTACGATGCGCACCATGGTGGTCGGTGTTGCTTGGCCGGGGGCTTCTCCACAAGAAATGTCGAATCAGGTAACGGACAAACTCGAAGAAAAACTACGCGACCTTCCTGGTGTAGATTATACAAAATCTTTCACAGATGGTAGCAAATCCGTTATTTATATCAATCTAAGAGAGGATTTGCCATCCGATAAGATTCGTCCCGCTTGGGAAGAAGCGCGGAATATGATCAACGACGAATGGAAATCATTGCCTGCAGGCGTTCAAGGACCGACCATCAACGACAGGTTCGACGATGTATATGGCATTATCTATGCCATTAGTGGTGATGAATTTTCTTATGAAGAAAAGCGTCAACAAGCAGAAGACTTAAAGCGTCAGCTTTTATCTGTTCCTAATGTTAAAAAAATCAGCCTCATTGGGGTTCAACAACAAACCCTCAATGTAACCATAAACAAGGATAAACTCGCATCCTATAAAGTCAGTACACAACAGCTGTTAACAGCGCTTAAACAGCAAAGTATGATGGTTCCAGCTGGTGTGATTACAACAGATACAAACAATGTATATCTTCGCGTCAACGGTCTATTCGATAGCCCTCAAGCGGTGCGAGATATGCCAATCCGCATCAATAACCAAACGTTGCGCCTCGGTGACATGGCCGATGTAACCATGACCTACCAAGACCCTAGTAGTCCTCAGTTCTACTACGAAGGCAAGCCGGCTATAGGTATTGCTATCTCCATGGATGCAGGTGGAAATAATATCGAATTCGGCGAAGCTATCGACAAAAAGCTATCTGAATTACAGAAAACGATTCCTGCAGGCCTTGAACTCAATCAAGTATCGAATCAGCCCCATATCGTTAAGGAATCTATTGGCGATTTCTCTCAATCCTTATTTGAAGCCATCGCCATCGTATTGCTCGTAAGCTTTGCATCCCTTGGTTTACGAACAGGTGTTGTGGTAGCCCTTACCATTCCAGTCGTTGTGTCTACGACGTTCATCTTGATGTATGAAAGCGGCATCTATTTACATAAGGTTAGCTTAGGTGCCTTAATTCTAGCTTTAGGCCTCCTCGTAGACGATGCCATCATCGTTGTAGAAATGATGAGTGTTAAGCTCGAAGAAGGGTGGGGCCACTTTAAATCGGCTACCTTTGCTTATCAATCTACAGCATTTCCTATGCTATCTGGTACGCTCATTACCTGTGCAGGCTTCTTGCCATTAGCATTGGCACAAGGTATGGTAGCAGAGTTTACAAAATCTTTATCCATTGTTGTATTTATGGCACTCATCCTATCTTGGTTCGCCTCTGTTCTCGTCAGCCCTGTATTGGGTTATAAAATCATTGAAAACAAGGCTCCAAAGCCGGAATCGGAATGGACTAAACGAGACCGTATCATGCACAAGCTCAATGTGACCTTCTATGATAAGTTTGAAAAACTATTACATTGGGCACTAGGACATCATAAGGTAGTCTTATTGGCTACTCTAGGTGCCTTCGCTTTATCCTTGCTTTCACTACCGTTAATTAAACAGGAATTTTTCCCATCATCAACGCGTAATGAAATTATTGTATCCATGCAATTCCCTCAAAGTTCGTCCATCGAGTATACTGCTAACCAAGCAAAAATCATTGATGAACATTTGCAAGGTGACGAACGTATTTCAACCTTTACCTCGTACATTGGACAAGGTTCTCCGCGTTTCGTTCTCACCTTGGAACCTGAATTGCAACGAAATAACTTCTTGCAGTACGTTATCGTTACAAAATCCTTAGAGGATCGAGATAAACTGTATAATGAATTAACGTCTTATTTAAATGAAGAATTTCCTTCAGCCCTCGTAAATGCTCAATTTATACAAATTGGGCCTCCATCTAAGTACCCTGTTATGCTCCGCGTAGCAGGTCCTGATCAAAAAGTGGTAAAAGAAATTGCCAACCAAGTAAAAGCAAAAATGCAAGACGATAAAGACTTACAAAATATCGCCTTTGACTGGCCAGATACAGAACCTGTAGCCAATATTCACATCGATCCAAACAAGGCACGTTTACTCGGCATCGATAGCTACGCTGTATCCTTACACTTACAAAGTCTATTATCTGGTACTAAGTCTGGTGAATACTACGAAGGGAACCAAACCATTCCTGTTACCTTCCGTTTAGGTGACAACGAGCAACATAACTTAAGTGCTCTTTCATCCTTGCCAATCCAAACAGGCAATGGTTCCTACGTACCTCTTAGCCAAATTGCAACTATTACCATGGCTCAAGAGGATGGTATTATCTGGCATCGCAACATGATGCCAACTATTAGTGTTCATGCGAATGTAAAAGCCGGTGTCTTAGGCAATGCGAAAACAAAAGAGGTCTATAAATCATTACAAGACATTCGAGATTCCTTGCCTACAGGCTATTCTATTGACCTAGACGGCGCCGCTGAAAAAAGCGAAACAGCCGTTCAAAAGCTATTAACACCAATTCCAATTATGCTCTTTGTAATCATGACAATCCTCATGTTCCAATTAAAGCGTATCGCCCTCATGTTAATGGCTCTACTCACTGCTCCATTGGGGCTAATCGGTGTTGTATTAGCACTTAATATTACGAGAACACCGTTAGGCTTTATGGCTATTCTAGGAATCATCGCCCTCTCGGGTATGATCATCCGTAACTCCATTATCTTGTTAGACCAAATCGAAATCCACAAGGCAGAAGGCCAAGAACCTCGTGAAGCGATTATCAACTCTGCTACACTTCGTTTCCGCCCTATCATGCTCACCGCTATCGCAGCGATTTTAGGCATGATCCCTCTTATGGGATCTGTATTCTGGAGCCCACTGGCTATCGCCTTTAGCGGCGGCTTACTCGTGGCAACGGTACTCACACTCATCGTATTGCCAGTCATGTACGCAAGCTGGTATAAGGTAAAATAACTAATATTAACCTAATGAAATATTTAATATTTACCTAACAAAATAACTATACTTACGTAACGTCATAAAATCTAACATTAACTAGTAACTTCATTTCCTTAGTAAAAAATCCCCTAATCTTTGTAAAAGTTTTACGCTTTACCATCGATTAGGGGATTTTTTTTTATTTTATTTTGTTTGTCTTATTTGATTTGTCTTATTTGATTTATCGTATTTTTTATTTGATATTAAAGTACTACAGCAGTACCTGTACATGTAATCATGAGCATACCGCCATTTTGACCCAATGTATTATATTCAAAGGATACGCCAATAACACCATTAGCACCAAGATCTTTAGCCCGTTTAGCCATTTCATCAAGAGCTGCTTGGCGAGCTTTCATCAAAGAATCTTCATAACTAGCACTACGACCACCAACAATGTCGCGAATGCCAGACATAAAGTCTTTTACAAAATTACGACCTTCTACTACTTCACCAAATACAACACCTTTGTACTCTTGTACAGGTCTGTTTTCTACATGCATAGTTGTTGTAATAATCATAGTTGTATCCTTTCTAATTGACTACAATATATTTTGATTTATTATAACAAGACTTTTAGATAAAAACAAATATAAATTATAGCTTTCACATAAAATAATTACATATTGTACATCAAAAAAATACATATTATAACTAAAAAAGACCTGTTCACTACTTTCATAATGAACAAGTCTAATTTTATGTTATCTATCGAAGTCACGATCAAGGTTAACTTCTTTCAACGGCACAACTTTAGTTTTGTTGATGTATTTGTAACCAAGGTACACTGCGAAGAAGATTGGCAAGCCAATATAGGCAACGGATACGCCGTACCAGTCGATGGTATCACCTATGAAAGCGGAGTAGTTTTGACCACAGATAATGATGACGCAAAGAATGAACGCCAAGATTGGGCCCACTGGGAATAACCACGCTTTGTATGGCAATTCACTAAGATCTCTTCCTTGAGCAATGAAAGCGCGGCGGAAACGATAATGAGATACTGCGATACCAACCCATGCGATGAAACCGCATAAACCAGAGATATTAACAATCCATGTATAAGCTGTACCTTCGCCAATAAAGCTTGTAAGGAATGCAAATAAACCGATTGCTGTCGTTAAGATTAACGCAGGCACTGGAACGCCGCGTTTATTTAACTTAGCAAAAATTTGAGGTGCTTGACCTTCCTTAGCGAGTGCATACAGCATACGCGTAGAAGAGTATAAACCAGAGTTACCAGCACTCAATACAGCCGTTAAGATAATAGCATTGATAAAGCTAGCAGCAAAGGCAAAACCAAAGCGGTCAAATACGAGTGTAAATGGAGAAATAGATACGTTCTCTACACTAGAGTTCAACAAATTTGGATCTGTGTACGGAATCAAGAAACCGATAACCGTGAAAGCACCGATATAGAACAATAGAATACGCCAGAAGATTGTATTAATCGCTTTTGGCACGTTCTTTTCAGGGTCTTCCGCTTCACCAGCGGCTACGCCGATAAGTTCAGTACCTTGGAAGGAGAATCCTGCCACCATAAAGATAGCGAGAATAGATTCCCAACCACCTACAAATGGAGCTTCTCCTACGGTCCAGTTCGCAAATCCTGGAGATGTGCCACCTATGCCAAAGATAAGCATAAAGCCACAGAATAGGAATACGAATACGGTAATCACCTTGATGCTAGAGAACACATATTCACTTTCACCAAAGGAACGAGTAGATAAATAGTTCAAACCGAATAAAATGAGCAAAAACAGAGCAGACCATACAATGGCAGGCACATCAGGAAACCAATATTTCATGATGAGCGCCCCTGCTAATACTTCAGCAGCCAAGGTAATAGCCCAATTAAACCAGTAGTTCCAACCTAAGGCAAACCCAAAGGCAGGATCTACATAGCGTTTTGCATAAGTTCCGAAGGAACCTGGAATTGGTAAATATGTGGCCATTTCCCCAAGAGATGTCATAAGGAAATAAACCATGATACCAATGAGGCCGTAAGCTACAAGAGCACCACCAGGGCCAGCTGTACTTACGACTTCACCACCAGCAACGAATAAACCTGTACCGATAGCACCACCCAAAGCGATCATATTCATATGACGCGCCTTTAGGGAACGTTTTAGGTGTTGATCTTTGTTAGACGTAAACTCTACGTTATTATTATTATTATCAGACATGGGTCACCTCTTACAAATCTAGATTACGCACGTATTTTGCGTTATCTTCAATAAATTTACGACGAGGCTCTACCTTATCACCCATGAGGACCGTAAAGATTTTGTCGGCTTCGATAGAATCTTCTAAGCTAACTTGTAAAATCGTACGATTTTCAGGGTTCATCGTAGTTTCCCATAATTGTTCAGGATTCATTTCACCTAAACCTTTGTAACGTTGGATTGTAGTACCATCGCGGCCTACTTCATCAAGTTTAGCAGTCAACTCTGCATCAGAATATACATACCAATGAGATTTACCCTTCTTGATTTGATACAAAGGTGGTTGAGCAATATAGATATGACCTTCCTCTACCAATGGTTTCATATAGCGGTAGAAGAATGTTAACAACAATGTACGGATGTGAGCGCCGTCAACGTCCGCATCTGTCATGATGATAATCTTGTTATAACGGGATTTTGTAATATCGAATTCATCGCCAATACCTGTACCAAAAGCGGTAATCATGGAGCGAATTTCGTTATTAGCCAAAATCTTATCGAGGCGTGCTTTTTCTACGTTAAGGATTTTACCACGCAATGGTAAAATTGCTTGGTAACGACGATCGCGACCTTGTTTTGCAGAACCGCCTGCAGAATCACCTTCGACTAAATAAATTTCAGTCATAGATGTATCTTTTTCGGAGCAGTCCGCCAATTTACCAGGAAGGCTAGATACTTCCAACGCATTTTTACGGCGTGTTAGGTCGCGGGCTTTACGAGCGGCCTCTCGAGCACGGCTTGCCATCGTTGCTTTTTCGATGATTTTCTTCGCATCTTGAGGATGTTCTTCAAAGAATGTTTTAAGACCTTCTGTAACGATAACATCTGTAATACCTTTAACTTCGCTATTGCCAAGTTTAGTTTTTGTTTGACCCTCAAATTGAGGTTCCAACACTTTTACAGATACGACAGCTGTCAAACCTTCACGCACGTCTTCACCGGAAAGATTGGACTCATTTTCCTTGATCAAACCAGATTTACGGCCATAATCATTGAGGGTGCGAGTCAAAGCAGCACGAAAACCAGATAGATGTGTACCACCATCAATAGTATTGATGTTATTTACAAAGGACAACAAGTTTTCGCTATAGCTATCGTTATATTGCAATGCCACATCTACCACAACGTCATCTTTTGTATTTTCAATGTTGATAACAGTTGGATTAATTGCTTCTTTATTTTCGTTCAAGAAGGTAATGAAAGAAATCAAACCACCTTCATAGTGGAAACTTTCAACACGAGGTTCCTCTAGGCGCAAATCGCTCAATGTAATGCGAAGGCCTTTGTTAAGAAATGCCAATTCTTGTAAACGCATTTTCAATGTATCAAAGCTGAATACGGTAGTTTCAAAGATTTCTGCATCTGGCTTGAAAATAACTGTAGTACCAGTTCCTGAAGCCTTGCCGATTTCGTGCAACTCGGAAGTTTTATGACCACGAGCAAACGAAATCTCTTGAACAATGCCATTTTGAGATACTTGAACCTTAGTCCATTCACTCAACGCATTAACTACGGAAATACCTACGCCATGAAGACCACCAGATACCTTGTATCCGCCACCGCCGAATTTACCACCTGCATGCAATTTCGTTAATACTAGCTCTACCGCAGACATACCAGATTCATGCATTCCTGTTGGAATACCACGACCATCATCGACAACGGTAACACTGTTATCTGGATTGATGGATACTTCGATGTGGGTAGCATAACCAGCAAGCGCTTCGTCTACAGAGTTATCTACAACTTCGTATACGAGGTGATGCAAACCACGAGCAGACGTACTACCAATATACATCCCTGGGCGTTTACGCACCGCGTCTAGACCCTCAAGAACCTGAATATTCTGAGCGCCATAATTTTGTTCAGGCATGAAACAAACTCCTCCTAACAATCTATCATACTGTACTTGATTGAAATAAAGTGACAAAACATGTACAGGATTAAACTTTATCTCTTTATTATACTATAAAACTCATCAATCCGTCTCATTAAAGTCTTAATACTGATACCAGATCCATACACACAAGCATCAGTGACCACATATGTCTTGATTTGCTCCTCTGGCACCATGGCGATATATTCTAGCGTTTCATAGTGATGAATAGGACTTTTATGGGACTTTCCGCCCTTAGCATGCACCATCGTAATGATGGATTCTATGGGCACGGAAATGGTATCTCCAATATGAACGTACATAAGAATGCCCCCTCTACTTTTCTAATGTCCCATTAAGAGCATCAATTTTGCGCTGTTCCTCTTCAGCGAGGAACTTTGATCTATATTTATTACACAAATTGATAACATGCTGATCCGTTAGCTCATCAGGCTTCTTATGGGTGATGAGCATGGCCACCATAAACATATGACGGCGATTGATGGATCCTTTATAAATCTTATCCAGGTAAAAGTATATGGATTCCCGCATCGCTTCTGCAAAGTCTGGGAAAGTACACAGTATAAATTGCTGACAGTCGCTGTATTTAAAGTATGGATACTTTCTAATAACAGACTTAATGTCCTTAATATGTTTTCGATGCAATTCATATTCACAAGTCGGACAGATTTCTTTTTTAGATTCCATGTGCATGCCACATCGCTTACAACGATGATACCCATGCTGCTCTAAATATATTTCACGCTTTCGAGCCGTAATTTGTACTTTTCTGAAAGCAGCTCGTAATTCTTCGTTATCCGTTTGTTCTAAGGATTTATCGATGGCGTCTACATCTTCTTTTGAAAGCACGATATTAGCAAAATTAATACGTTTTGTAATAATCTGTTCATCAGGAATCGTGAGAGACGTATTAATTTCTACTTTCACATAACTCTGACGTTTCATGATGAATCGAATATCAGTGATTACCTCTTGGCGGTAATACTTGTTGATAGCCTCGATGATACGTCGTTTTTGCATCTGTAATTCCTGCATCCACATGGAATTATCTGCACTGATAACCATGTCTGGAGGCTTGATAGACACAATTTTCGTATGATCAGCAATAACATCGCCTACTACATCACGCCACTTGTGAACGAGGGTATTTAATTTATATTGTTCTAGTAAATTCAGTTCTGCTAAAGCCTTTGGTAAACAAAGATCAAGGCTGTCCATACTGAACCTGTCCCCCTTCACAAGAAATAAATTGAACGGATTTCAAATCTTTAAAATCGTGAATATCTGTAGTGGTAATAAATGTTTGAATCCGTTTATGAATAAACTGCAATAAATTCACTCGTCTCGACTCATCAAGTTCGCTCAATACATCATCCAAGAGAAGAACTGGATATTCTCCTACCTCTGACTTAATAAACTCAAGTTCACTCAACTTTAAGGACAATACAGCGGTTCGTTGCTGACCTTGCGATCCAAATTTCTTTAAATCCATAGCATCGGAAAAGAATCGTAAATCATCGCGATGAGGACCTACACTAGTACTCAAACGATGACGATCTTGCGGCAACGCTGCTTTGATGCGTTCGTAAAAGCCTTCCTTTGTATATTCTAATGAACCATTGTCCATATACGGTTGTTCATAACCGATGGTTAAATTTTCGAGTCCACCCGTCAATTTACGATTCATCAAATCGATGAGCAGATTGATTTTTTTCAAGCTTTCTAATCGTTTCTTTACGATAAAGCTCGCCATATCTGCTAGCTGCAAATCCCATTCTTCAAGAGGAATATTATTCTTTCCTCTATATTCTTTGAGGACTGCATTTCGTTGCTGTAACAGCCGATTGTACTGCATCAATTGATGGTAATAAGTAGCGCTGGTCTGAGATATTTCCATATCTAGGAAACGCCTACGACCAGACGGAGTTCCCTTAATGAGCTGTAAGTCTTCAGGACAAAAGATAACTGTATTTAATGTACCAATCAGTTCTTTTTGAGATATTTTTGTATCGTTTAAACGAATATCCTTAGCCCCTTGGCGGAATAATTTAATATTTACCTTTTGAGGCGTATCTTTTTTCTCAAATTTTACAACTATGCCTGCTTCTTCAGCATTAAACATGAGCATATCCGATGTATCGTTAGTACGATGGCTTTTACCAATCGTACCAACATAAATCGATTCGAGGATATTCGTCTTACCAGCCCCATTGGTGCCGTGCAGAACGATAATCTCAGGGTTAAACTGTATCTGTACATCCTTATAATTACGAAACTGGAATAATTGCAGTGAGTCAATTCTCACCGATTATGCCTCCTCTTGTGTAATTATGAGATCTACATCGAGACCTTCACAAGAAATCACATCACCAACGCGGCATTTCTTGCGTTTTTCCGTTACGACCTGACCATTCAAGGTAAGGATGCCATCATCGATGAAAGATTTAATTTGACCACCTGTTTCAATGATGCCTTCTAACTTCAACAACTGATCAATTTGAATGTACTCCGTATGAATGGGTACCTGCTGTTGCTCTTTCATAATGTTCTCCTAAAGTGATAAAGGTTAAGCATTCGTGCGAACTGGTGTTACTACGTATGTATAGTTCGGATTATTGTCTTGACGAATGACAACAGGACCATTTTGTTTTAAGAACAAGTGAATATTATCTCCTGTGCTGTGACGCAAAATATCAGAGATGTATCGACCGTTGAAGGAGATTGTGAAAGGTGTGCCTTTAAATTCAACAGCTACGTCTTCTTTAGCCATACCGATTTCAGTATTTTGAGTAGATAATGTGACATTGCTTTCAGACCAATCATAACGAATTACGTTATAACTGATGTCTTTAGCCAATAAGGATACGCGATCAACAGCACCAGCAAATTCGTGGCGATTGATTACAGCACTAGAGTCGAATTGGGAAGGAATTACCTTTTCATATTCAGGATACGTGCCTTCGATTAAGCGAGAAATAATATAAATAGATTCAAAATTAAATACGATTTGTGTGCGATTCCAAATGATATTGATCATTGCTGGATTATCTGTTGGTAATAAACGAGATACTTCAGCTAATGTTTTTGTAGGAATGATAGCGCGCATTGGAGTCGTTGCTGGTTCATCAATTGTAATTTTTTTAACAGCCATACGGTGTGTATCGGTAGCAACCATAGTCACTTCGTTTTCTTTGATTTCAAGAAGAGCACCGGTAAATACAGGACGATCTTCATCAGTAGCAGCTGCGTAGTTTGTTAAATCAATGAGTTCTTTCATAGCAAAGCTATCGATGTTTACATGATCTTGGTCGTGAATTTGTTCAACCAAGGAGAAATCATCTGGGTGTAATGTAACAAGGTTAAATTCAGAAGATCCAGATGTGATTGTCAAAGAATTTCCGTCTTCTGGTTTGTAAAGTTCGATAGTATCGCCAGGTAATTTACGAATTAATTCTTGGAAATAACGGGAACCTACTACTAAAGTACCAGGTTCTTTGATGTCTCCGTCAATTGTTAAACGGATACCTAGTTCAAAGTCGTTACCTTGCAATTCTACTTGACCATTTTTCGTGGTCATGTAAATAGCACCTGGTAAGTTGGAACTTGTTTTATTTTGAGATACCTTTTGCAATACGTTGATTGCTTTTTGGAGATTTGCTTTTGGGAATGTAATATGCATATGTTACTCCTTTTTGAAAGTTTTATATTAATTTGTATAATTGGATTTTATTATTAACTATTATATTATTTCTAATATATATGTTGTTTGTAATTACGATATATATATTGTAGAAGCACTACTAATGACTTGTTTTGTTTGTAATATTCTATGTTTGCTATTGTAGATGCTCTATAGATATTCTGCGATAGATCTGTTTCTACTGTTTTTTTGATTGTTTCTTAGTTTTAGTAGTAGTAATAGTAGGGGCCTGTTTATATGTGTAAAAGTGAATCGGCGCCAATAATTGTGTGAATTATGAGCTGTGCATAACTATGTTAATAGTTTGTACCCACTTATCCACATATTCACACCAAAGTGCGAGTTTTGTGATATCCACAAACTTATTCACTATATATCCACAGAGTTATCCACAGGTTGTTAATTTCTGTTTAATTTCTGCAACCATTCGTTTAGTTTCTTCGTTTTTTTCAATTTCCTTCGTTATTTTATCGTACGCATGGAGAATTGTCGTATGGTCACGAGAGAAAGCTGCTGCGATTTGTGGATAGCTTTCATTGATCATATCGCGGCATAGATACATGGCGATTTGCCGTGGGAATGCGAATTGGGCTTTTCGTTTCTTGCCAAGTAGGTCTTGCTTTTTAATATTGAAATAGGAACTTACAAAATTCTGGATGCTTTCAATATTAACCATGTTCACCTCTTCTGTGTGAACGAGGCCAGCTAAGGCGTGTTTTGTGTATTCTAGGTCAATAGATTCTAGACGTTGATCGATGGACGCTGTACCGATGAGTTTAGTGAAAGCACCTTGTAACACGCGGACGTTTTCGCTAAATTGCAATGCTACGTAGTTAATAGAATCATTATCGATGCGAATAATGCGGTTCTTTTTATATTCACGTTCAAGCAGTGATCTGAAGATGGCGATGCGCGTTTCTAAATCTGGATTTTCCATTGTGGCAATGTAGCCAGCTTGGAAACGAGAGCGAAGACGATCTTCAAATTGCTCCATATCATTTGGCATAGTATCAGAGGTAAGCACGATTTGTTTGTTGTTATTTAATAGTTCATTAAATGTATTAAATAGCTCAGTTTTCGTACTTTCACGGCTTTCAAGAAACTGAATATCGTCAATCATGAGAACATCGATATTGCGGAATGTATTGCGGAATAATTTACCTTGGTTGCGCTGCAATGTTTCGACGAAAATATTCATAAAGTTTTCGCTCGTAATGGACATGACCTTCATATGTGGATGATTTTCCTTGATAGCATTGCCAATGGCATGCATCAAGTGTGTTTTTCCGAGGCCAGATGGACCGTAGATAAAGAGCGGATTGTAGTCACCGCCTGGAAATTCAGCTACATTTTGAGCAGCTCCAAAAGGAATGCGGTTGGCGTTGCCCGTTACGTAGTTATCAAAACGGTACGCCGGATTGAGATTAGATAATGACAAGTCTACAGGAACATTATCAGACTGCAATGTTGACATTGTTTCTGTCGGTTTCTTTGGTGTCGCTATCATTGGTTCGTC
Organism: uncultured Veillonella sp.; assembly: GCF_963551295.1. Classification (NCBI taxonomy): domain Bacteria; kingdom Bacillati; phylum Bacillota; class Negativicutes; order Veillonellales; family Veillonellaceae; genus Veillonella; species uncultured Veillonella sp. The sequence continues at coordinate 51,976 of NZ_CAUVFT010000001.1, read as the reverse complement.
TGGAATATCCACAGGCGCTGGCGCGCGGTCGATATAGACAGGATCTTGATAGACTGGTGTGTAAAACTCCTCTTGATGAGCCTTTTCCTCTACTATAGGTGGTAAAGGCATTGGCGGTGCTACAACTGGCGTATCGATGAGACTTTCATCAACAAAATTAGTATCTATACTCTCTTGATTAAAATCGAATAATACCATATCTCGATGGGAACCGATGACCGTGGTAATCGCATCTTGTAAAGCCTTGCTAATCTGCGGCTGCTGGTCGATTAAGTTTTTTACAAATGTTTGCATGACCCCAATATGGATCGAATGACTTTCGAGAGACATGGGAATCAACGATGACGTGACGCGCAAATACAATGCATCAGGTAAATGTTGCATATTCTTTTTCGCCTCAAGCAATATATGTTCCCATATATTATTTAAATCAAATGACTGCATGACGTGCCTCTTGTGAATAACTATTGTGATAAATGTGTATAACTTTAGGAATAATGTGTATAACCATTGTAAAAGCTGTGGAAAAACCTATTATTCCTGTGAATAACTTGTGTATAACCTGTGAATAAGTAAAAATAAAAGTCTATTCTAACCAGATAATTACTGACTTTTTAGTTTTTATAAGTTAGAAGAGAAAAAATGTGGATAACCTCGAAAGTTATCCATCAAAAACCTATAAAATATATAATTTTCCCTAATTTCAAGTATGATTGTACCAAAAAATCACTAGTTTGTCATTTATTCTGTGGATAACTTTTGATTATCTGAAGGAGAAATGTTAATAACTCTGTAATTACCTTATATTTTGTTCATCAATTACTTTTGGGGGAGGACTGAAAACTACTTTTATCGCTCCATACGACGCGTAAGTCACTCAAAAAGTAGTTTTAAGTCCCCTTCTCCTATAAGATAATCTTTATGATTACAATACACATAGATGAAAAAGTAATTGATGAACATAACAGCATCAACCTTCAGATAATCAAAACTAAATGATTAATAAAAATGACAAACTAGTGATTTTTCTAAGGGGAAGTGTTAGGTGTAGATATGGATTTTTGACCGAAACGCGTCGTATGGAGGGAGAAAACCACATCTATTCCTCCCTTCTTTCAACTAGAGATCAAAAGGTAAATTTGTCAAAATATAAAAAGATTAGGATTGTGAGTTCTTGTGTTGTTGAAAATTGATGTTACGTTTACATCGTGTAGTGGTGTTTAAGGTGTGCTTAGGGTTTACTTAGGGAGGGAATATAGGGTTCTTTTGAGCGACTTTACGCGTCGTATGGAGCGATAAAGGATCCCTATATTCCTCCTCCTGAAAACGTAACATCAGTCCCTATCTCCTTCCCCAGAGGTTAAAAGGTGAGATTTGTTAAATCTTAGATCCGTATTCTGAAAGACTTTTATTAGATTGGTATAAAAACTGATACTACTTTTTATACTGGTGGTAGGTATATTAGTAGTCATTAGAGTGTGTTAGGAGTAGGAATAGATGTGGATTTTTGACCGATTTACGTGTCGTATGGAGGGAGAAAACCACATCTATTCCTCTCTCCTTTCAACTAGAGATCAAAATATAAATTTGTCAAAATATAAAAAGATTAGGATTGTGAGTTCTTGTGGTGCTGATAAATTGATGTTACGTTTACATCGTGTAGTGGTATTGAAGGTGACATTAGGGTTTACTTAGGGAGGGAATATAGGGTCCTTTTGAGCGACTTTACGCGTCGTATGGAGCGATAAAGGATCCCTATATTCCTCCTCCTGAAAACGTAACATCAGTCCCTATCTCCTTCCCCAGAGGTTAAAAGGTGAGATTTGTTAAATCTTAGATCCGTATTCTGAAAGACTTTTATTAGATTGGTATAAAAACTGATACTACTTTTTATACTGGTGGTAGGTATATTAGTAGTCATTAGAGTGTGTTAGGAGTAGGAATAGATGTGGATTTTTGACCGACTTACGTGTCGTATGGAGGGAGAAAACCACATCTATTCCTCCCCCTATAAAAGTAGTATCAGTTTAAGTTCTATCGGATTTAAGTAAAATCTACATGAAAGTCTTTCAGAATAGCCCTAAATGATTGACAAATTTACGTTTTACCTCTATAATAACCCTGTTATGGTATAAGTAAAACAATACAAAATGACGAGGAGGTGTTTTACTAATGAAACGTACTTACCAACCAAATACTCTTTGGAGAAAACGTACCCATGGTTTCCGTGAACGTATGAAAACTATCGGTGGCCGTCTCGTTTTGAAAAGAAGACGTGCAAAAGGCAGAAAACGCTTATCTGCATAATATAATAGCTGTTAGGCAGGAGAAAAAACTTGGCGCTGCTGCCAAGTTTTTCTATTCTTAGGACTTAAGGACAATGCATATGGATTATTGCCTTGATAAAGCAAGACGACTGACACACAATAATGAATATCGCCTTGTATATAAGCACGGTAAATACGAAGTAGGCCGTATGTGTGTACTGTATCGTATGCCCGTGGCAAAGCAACCTACTCGCATTGGTTTTGTAACAGGTAAAAAGGTTGGTTGTGCAGTGGAGCGCAATCGAGCTAGACGCCTTATGAAAGAGGTATATCGCCTCAATCAGCACGCCATTCGCGAAGGGTATCATATCGTAATTGTTGGACGTGGCCCTCTGAAAAACGCTACCTACGAAAAAGCGGAAAATGAGATTTTGTATCTCTTGCGAAAAAGCAAATTATTGATACAAAATGATAAATAGGACCACAAGTTAGAGGCTTTGGTCCTTTTTGTATATATGGAGGTTTCCATGAAACGCTGTATAACTATGCTTTTACGACTTTTAATTAGGTTCTATCAGCTTGCCATATCTCCCTTAAAACCTGGATGTTGCCGTTATTATCCGACATGTTCTACATATACTCTGCAGGCCATCGAAAAATATGGTCCTTTGAAAGGTAGCTGGATGGGTTTAAAACGCATTCTTCGCTGTCATCCTTTTCATAAGGGTGGCTACGATCCAGTTCCCTAACCCCTTTGGGATTAGACTGGATGTGTTCTGTGAAAGTAACTTTCACCATCATTATCTAGCACAGTTTTGGAAATACCTGAGCATCTGTATGGATGAAATTTAGACCATACCATAACGATATATAGATGCGCAGAGGACGATTTCGACTGTAAGAAAAGGAGAAACAATGGAATTTTTAAGTAGTGTATTCCAACCTATCGTTAATTTGATGAGTACATTGGTAACCTATGCGTTCCAATTGACTCAAATGGTAGGCTATCCGAGCTACGGTGTGGCTATTATCCTTTTAACAATCGTTATTAAAGCGATTTTGGCGCCACTTACTGTTAAACAAATCAAATCCATGAAGGCTATGCAAGAGTTGCAGCCTCGCATGAAAGAATTGCAAGATAAATACAAAAATGATCCTGCAAAACTGCAAGCGGAAATGGGTGCATTGTACAAAGAAATGGGCGTTAACCCATTAGCGGGCTGCTTGCCTCTATTGGTGCAAATGCCATTCTTGATCGCTATCTTCTATGCTTTACAAAGCTATCCATACGATCAAAACTATGTACATTTCTTATGGCTTCCTAGCCTTGGCGAACCAGATCCTATGTACATCTTGCCAGTATTGAGTGCGGTGTCCACTTGGATTATGTCCCGTCAAACTAGTAGCGGTGCAACTGGTGCTGCTGCGCAACAACAAAAGATTATGACAATCTTTATGCCTCTATTCATTGGTTACATTTCTCTTAACTTCCCTTCTGGCTTAGTTATTTACTGGATCGTATCCAATGTGTTCCAATTTGTACAACAACATTTTATTTACAAAGGCTTAGAAGCTAAATAATAGGAGGCACTATGGAATTTATCGATGTATCTGCTAAAACCATTGAAGATGCCATTGCTAAAGGTGTAGCTCAATTGGCCTCTGAAGGTCAAGAATTGGTAGAAACTAAGGTCTTAGAACAACCTTCTAGTGGATTCTTAGGCATTGGTCGTAAACCAGCAGTTGTTCGCTTATTCTTCACCGCTTTAGCTAAATCTGCTACTGCAGAAGAAGCAGCTAATGTTAAAGAACAATCTGTAGCTATTGCTTCCGAACCAGTGGCAACAAGCGAAACAGAAGTACAAGATACGGCAGCTGAAACTTCTGAAAGTACTGTAGAAGAGAAACCTTCTAAAAAGGAACTTTCAAAAGAGGATCAACAAGAAATTGCTGAAAAAGGTAAACAATTCCTCGATGATATGTTTACACAAATGGGCCTTAAAGTAGTTATCGAAAAAATGATGACGAAAGATAAAATTACATTCCAAGTACACGGCGAAGAGCTAGGTATTTTGATTGGTAAACATGGTCAAACATTGGATGCTATTCAATACTTAACAAATCTCGTGGCTCACAAGGATGTATCTGGCCATTGCCATATCGTGGTAGATGTGGAAAATTATCGTTCTCGCCGAGAAGAAACATTGGTGAATCTCGCGAAACGCTTGGCTTCTAAGGTGAAACGCAATCGTCAAAAGGTTTCTTTAGAACCGATGAATGCTTTTGAACGTAAAATCATTCATACCGCCCTTCAAGGGGATAAAAATGTTATTACCAACAGTGAAGGGGATGAACCATTCCGTCACGTTGTGATTTCGTACAAAAAATAAAATATAATGGTGCAGCTTTCAGGTAACTGGTATTCTCCGTTACTTGAGGGCTGTTCCCTTTATTCTTTAGGTTATGGTGAAAGCTAACCTAAGTTAATCTTCGCACGGGTAAGATTGGTTTAGTTTAACTTTCACAGGCGAAGAACATATAAAAGATAATAATCGAAATACGGAGATATATATGTATATAGATGATACAATAGCGGCCATTGCGACACCGCCCGGCATCGGTGGGGTTGGTATTATTCGTGTTAGCGGCAAGGATAGTTTTCCTATTGTAAATAGCCTGTTCAAGAGCACTGGCACCGTTCCTTTGATGGATCGCCAAAATAGAACGATACAATATGGGACCATTGTGGATCCAGCGACGAACAAGACCATCGACGAGGTTCTTGTGTTATTAATGAAAGGCCCTCATTCTTACACGGCGGAAGATGTGGTAGAAATTCAGTGTCACGGCGGTATTGTGCCGGTTCGACAAATCTTGAAATTACTCGTAAATCACGATGTGCGCATGGCTGATGCCGGTGAATTTACGAAGCGTGCCTTTATGAACGGACGTATCGACCTCACACAAGCGGAGGCGATCATTGATATTATTGAAGCAAAAACAGAGGACTCCCTCTCCCTCGCTGTGGCTCAGCTAGATGGAACTGTTTCGTCCTTTGTAAAAGATGTGCGAGAGCAGCTCATCGCCATGATTGCTCATTTAGAGGTAACCATTGATTATCCTGAGGAGGATATCGAAGATGTAACGAGCCAAGAGGTGCGCGAACAGTTGCAGCCTATTTTGAAAGCTATGGATGAATTGTTGTCTACAGCAAACACAGGCCGTTTAATTCGTGACGGTATTACAACGGTTATTGTAGGCCGTCCAAATGCAGGTAAATCGAGCTTGATGAACGCTCTCTTGCGCGAAAACCGCGCTATCGTAACGGATATTCCGGGGACGACACGTGACAGTATTGAAGAATATATGACCGTAGAAGGTATTTCTTTACGCCTTATCGATACAGCAGGTATTCGCGACACACAAGATACGGTGGAAGCCCTTGGTGTTGAGCGCGCTCGAGATTATATCAACAAAGCAGACATCGTGCTTTGTGTTATAGACGGGTCTACTCCTTTAACCCCTGAAGAAATCGAAATTTTGACCTCTGTGAGCGGTTTGAATACTATCGTACTCCTCAATAAGTCCGATGTGGCACAAGTCGTTACAGACGAAAATATTAAAGAACACGGAAACTTTACGGCTATCGAACGAATCAGTGCTAAAGAAGGCGAAGGCTCTGCGGTTCTTGTTAAATGGGTGCAAGAACTCGTCTACGGCGGTCGCGTAAAACAAGACAATAGCGCTATGATCAGTAATGTGCGCCACATCAGCCTCATGGAACAAGCGAAGGCTCAAGTAGAACAAGCCCTCTCCTCTATCGACATGGGCATGCCTGTAGACTTTGTGGCCACCGACCTGCGTAGCGCTTGGGAACTACTAGGTGACATCACGGGCGATACAATTAGAGAATCCATGATCGACGAACTATTCAGTAGATTCTGTTTAGGTAAGTGATGATGACAATGAGTACTTCCAAAAAGCCTCCACTGGCCGGGTCTATCCCTTCGGGATAGGGCCAAAGTCGTTTTTTGAAAGCCCTCATTGCCACTCTATGGAGAATAGGGGGGAACTCGGCCTACGGCCTCGTGATTTAAATAAAATAAGCTTTCAACATAAGTAATAATATATAAGGAAATTCATATGTACACAGTAGATAATTATGATGTCATCGTCATCGGTGGTGGTCATGCTGGTTGTGAGGCGGCCCTCGCCGCTGCCCGCATGGGTCATCGCACGTTGATGGCGACCATCAGTTTAGATAATATTGCGCTTATGCCGTGCAACCCTGCCGTGGGTGGCCCTGGTAAAAGCCATCTTGTTTACGAAGTTGACGCATTAGGCGGTCAAATGGGTATCAATGCGGATGCTACAGCTATCCAAATGCGTATGCTCAATATGGGCAAAGGACCTGCCGTTCATTCTTTGCGCTGCCAATCTGACAAGATTAAATACCAACATTTGATGAAACAAACATTGGAGAATACAGATAATCTCAATGTTAAGCAAATCATGGTGACAGAACTTAAGGTTGAGGATGACAAGGTAACAGGTATCGTTACAGAGCTTGGTGAATTTTATGGTGCTAAGGCTATTATTCTTTGTACAGGTACCTATTTGAAAGGTAAAATCCTCATCGGTGATATCGATTATGTAGGCGGTCCAAATGGTCAACGCGTAGCGGAACATTTCTCTCAATCCTTACTCGATAATGGTATTGAATTGATGCGTTTTAAGACGGGTACACCAGCACGTGTAGATAAACGTACTTTAAACCTCGAAAATATGGTAGTTCAAGAAGGCGATGCACATCATCACGCATTTTCCTTCATGGATGAATGGATTAATCGTAATGAAGATGTATGTTGGTTGACCTATACTAATAAAGAAACGCACGAAATCATTCATAGCAATATTCACCGGGCTCCTATGTACAGTGGTAAAATCGAAGGCGTTGGCCCTCGTTACTGCCCTTCTATCGAAGATAAGGTGGTACGCTTTGCCGATAAAGAACGCCATCAACTCTTTGTTGAACCTGAAGGTACAGGGACAAATGAAATGTACGTTCAAGGTATGAGTACGTCTCTTCCAATGGACGTACAATATGCGTTCTTGCGTACCATCCCAGGCCTTGAAAATGTTGAAATCATGCGCCCTGCCTATGCTATCGAATACGATTGCTTGAACCCAACGCAATTGACGCCAGCGCTTCAAGTGAAACATATTGAAGGTCTCTACTCTGCTGGTCAATCCAACGGTACATCTGGCTATGAAGAAGCGGCTGCTCAAGGCCTTATGGCTGGTATCAATGCAGCATTGTGGATTCAAGGGAAGGAACCGTTCATCCTTGCTCGCTCCGAAGCGTACATCGGTGTTCTTATCGATGATCTTGTAACAAAAGGTACAAATGAACCGTACCGCATGATGACAAGCCGCAGTGAATACCGTCTATTGCTTCGTCAAGATAATGCAGACCTGCGTCTTACAGAAAAAGGCCGTGAAATCGGTCTTGTAAAAGACGATCGTTGGGCCAAATTTACAGCAAAGAAAGCTGCTATTGAAGAAGCAATGGATATGTTACGAAATACACCTGTCAATCCGTCTAAAGAAACACAAGTTTTGCTTGAAGGTTTAGGTACAGCACCTATTAGAACAGGTATTCACGCTTATGATTTAGTAAAACGTAATGAACTCTCTTACGCCGTTGTAGCTGATGCATTTGGTTTGAAACGCTATACACCTGATGTAGAAGAGGCTGTCGATATTTCCATTACCTACGAAGGGTACATTAAAAAACAAATGGACCAAGTCGATAAAGTTCGCAAACTAGAAGAAAAAATTCTTCCAAAAGAATGGGACTACACAGAAATTAAGGGCATTTCTCTTGAAGCTCAACAAAAGCTCAACAAGATTCGTCCTCACTCCATCGGCCAGGCAAGCCGTATCTCTGGCGTCTCCCCTGCAGATGTATCTGTTCTATTGATCCAATTAGAGCAATACAACAGAAGTAAATAAAAATAGCATGTAATAATATGAATTCATGTAATAACATGCATTTTATATGAACTTTTTAAAAGATATTTCCTACAAATCTTATTGTCGTATACATATTAGACAATTCATTAGGAGTACTTATGAAAGAAAAATACGATGTGCCTATAGCACCTCTGTCTGAATTTGTTTCATATATGATGGAGCAAATGAGTCATTTTGGTTTGCCCTGTACGGAAGAGCAAGCAAAAGACTTTTACTTGTATTATGCACGTATGATTGAAACAAATAAATATCTCAATCTAACGGGTATTACAGACATGAAAGAGGTCGTGATTAAGCATATGATTGACTCCCTCTCCTGTTATGATCCTGAAATCATCAAGTCTGGTATGTCTATCATCGATATTGGTACGGGCGCAGGTTTTCCTGGTATTCCGTTGGCTATCTATGATCGTAACCTCAAGGTTACCCTGTTTGATTCTTTAAAAAAACGGCTTAACTTTTTGGAATCGGTTATAGATGAACTAAAACTGACGAACTGTACTACCTTACACGGTCGTGCGGAGGATTTGAGTCATCAAGATTACCGTGAAAGCTTTGATATTGCTACGAGCCGTGCGGTGGCACGTTTGCCGATTCTTTTAGAATGGACTGTGCCATATGTAAAAGAAGGTGGATATGTAGTTGCTTTAAAAGGAGCTATCTACGAAGAAGAAGTTAAAGAATCTAATAAAGCCCTTAGCATACTAAAAGCTACTATCGAAGAAGTAAGAACCATTACTCTGCCAACCTTAGATGATAAACGAGCAATCATATATATAAAGAAAACGGGAAAAACACCAAAACAATTCCCACGGAAACCAAAAGAAATCAAAGATAAACCATTAGTATGATTTTTACTAGTACATACCGTGTGAAACTTAATAAAACTAGCAATACAATACAAAACAAGTACAAAAAGAGGATGCAAATCTTATATTTGCATCCTCTTTCCTTTTCATTAGGAATGATTTAGCTCGTTTTCTATCCCCCTCCCCACTACCTATTAAATGATATCGTTTACAACAACATTTTAAGGAGGAGTTATTTTGATATAGGATAAATTAGTTTAAATGAAAATAGAATACCTTTCCCTAAGGACGACTTAGCTCGCTTTGGAGTCCGTGGGAAAGGTATTCTATGCAAACATTAAAATGACTTATACGTGGTCAATAATATGTAACGTTGTATCGATATCATTTAAAGGCATAATATGTACACCTGCTGCAATTTTCTTGATTTGTTCAAGTGTTTCGATAGCGATTTCTGTACCAGCCTCTTTACCACCTTTTTTCATGCGGTCCAATATTTCTTGAGTAAGGTTGATTCCAGGCACTTTTTCGTGGAGGTATGTGGCCATTTTAAAGCTTTTAAGTGGAATCAAACCGAGCATGATAGGTACATCGAATTCAGACATTTTGTCAATGTAGCGTTTTGCCTGTTCTAAATCGTAAATTGGTTGTGTTTGTACAAAGTGAGCGCCATTTTGAATTTTAGCAGCCAATTTTTGGCGTTCAATCTCTAAATCTGGAGCACCAGGATTACCAGTTGCACCGATGTAGAAGTTTGTAGGTGAGTCTAGGTCATTACCTGCAAGGTCTTTGCCTGCATTTAATGTCTTGGCAATATTGAGTAGTCCCATACAGTCGACTTCAAATACAGATTGTGCAAATGGATGGTCCCCGTTATCTGGTTTGTCACCAGTGAGGGTTAAAATATTATGCACACCCAACGCTGCTGCGCCGAGTAATTCAGATTGCAAACCGATAATATTGCGGTCGCGGCATGTAAGGTGGAAAATGGTTTCAATCTCTTTGTTATGCTGTAACAAATAAGAAAGAGAAATTGGGCTCATGCGCATTTTGGACATAGGGCTATCAGCGATGTTGATAGCATCCACCTTCCCTTTTAAACGGGCTGCTTGTTCGAAGGTCTTTTCCGCAGAACTGCTTTTGGGAGGATCCAATTCAACCGTAATGGTGAACTGCCCTTGTTGATGTTTTTCTCTTAATGTCATCATGTACCTCGTTACTATAAATTATTTTTCTAGTGTTTCAAAAAAGTCGTTAGCGTGGTTAACAGCAGCGATGCCGTCCTTAGCGTAGATATCTGCGCCCGCTTGATCTGCGTAATCTTGAGATACTACGGCGCCGCCAACCATGACCTTAGTTTTAAGGCCTGCTGCACGGATAGCAGCGATGGTATTGTCTATTTGTGGCATTGTTGTGGTCATCAAGGAACAAATACCTACTAGAGCGGCTTTGTTATCTTTAATGGCTTGTACGATAACTTCTGGGTCAACGTCCTTACCAAGGTCGATGATTTTGTAGCCATTGTTTTCAAGTAATGCCGCTACGATATTTTTACCTAAATCGTGAATGTCGCCTTTAACTGTAGCCACGACAACGGTGCCTTTATCTAAGCTTTCACTAGCAGGAATAATTTCTTTAATGGTGTTGAAAGCAGCTTGCATTGTTTCAGCAGCAAGCATTACTTGTGGTAAGAATAATTTACCAGAGCCAAACTTATCCCCTACTACGTTCATCGCTTCAGATAAACCTTTTTTCGTAAGATCTAATGGATCTATGCCATCTGCTAAGGCTTTTTTTACAAGATCAATGATAGCTTCTTTTTCACCTTGTTCTACACATGCGCGGATATTGGCTAAAGGATCATTGCTATCGAATGATTTTTTATCTGGCCCTTTAGGAGCAGAGTTACCAGGAGCAGTCGTTTCGTCTTCATAGCCGTATTCTTTAATAAATTCAGCAGAACCTGGGTCCCAGCCTAGTAAGGTAGTACTAGATACAAATGCTTTTTTTGCTGGATAATTGAGTGGATTCATAATCGGTGTTGTTAAGCCACATGCAAGGGCCATTGTTAAAAATTGACCGTTTAAGTATGGACGTTGAGGCATGCCAAAGGAGATATTAGACAAGCCCATTACTGTTGGGAAGCCAAATTTTTCTTTATATAATTGTAATGTACGTAATGTTTGGCGTGCACTATCTTCACCGCTGGCAAGTGTTAATACCAATGGATCGAGTAATAAGTCGTGTGGTTGAAGACCATAACCATAAGCGCGATTTATGATGCTTTCAGCTAAAGCAACGCGGTCCTCTGCTTTTTCAGGTAAGTCACCACTACAGATTGGCAAGCAAAGCAATGCTGCACCATACCGTTTAGCCAATGGCATTACGTGAGTAATAGACTCCTCCTCCCCATTTACGGAGTTGATGAGGGCACGACCTGGATAGTTTTTAAGAGCTACTTCCATAGCTGCTGGGTCTAATGTATCAATGGATAAAGGTGTTTCTACGAGCATGGATAATTCGAAAATAGCGCGTTCCATTAAAGGAGATTGATCCATGCCAGCTACGCCCATGTTTACATCGAGGATATCTGCGCCTGCTTCTACTTGATCTAATGCATCCCGTTTAACACGGATGAAAGAACCATCGCGTAATTCTTGAGCAAGTACTTTACGGCCCGTTGGATTAATACGTTCACCAATGATAAGTGGTTTTGTATTGTGCCCTAATTCTAACAATCTAGTACGGCTTGTAATAATTGTTTTAGGTTCGATATGAGCACGCTCTTTAGGTGTATGTGCTTTTACAGTATCGGAAATAGATTGAATATGGGCTGGTGTTGTACCACAGCAGCCACCAATATAACTAGCACCTGCATCAACGATATCAAGCATTAATGGGCCCATTTCTTCTGCTGTAAGTGGGAATACAGTTTGCTTGTTGATTAATTGTGGCATACCGGCATTTGGTTGACAGCTTATAGGTAAATTTGTAACGCTTGCAATCTCCTCGATAAGAGGTGTAATTTGTTCAGGTCCAAGAGAACAGTTGATACCAATGATATCTGCACCTATAGCTTCTACGATAGTAGTTGCTACTGCTGGCGGTGTACCAGTAATAGTACGACCGTCTTCACTGAAAGAAAATTGACAGATGATTTGAATATCTTCTTTTGTTTTTCCCGCTGCTTCACGAGCATCTAAAGAGGCTAATAAAGCGGCACGCATTTCCTGTACGTCAATAATAGTTTCAATGATGATGAAATCAACACCACCTTCGATTAAAGCCTCGGCTTGCTCGCGGTATGTGTCGTAAATATCATCAAAACTCATATTGCCTAATGGTTGTAAGAAACGACCTGTAGGACCCATAGAGCCTGCTACACGAGCAGATGGTTTAACTTCTGCAATCGCTTCTTTGGCTACTTTTACAGCAGCAATATTTATTTCTCTTACACGATCTTGTAAGTCATAATCTTCTAGTTTAAGCCCACAAGCGCCGAACGTATTTGTTGTGATTACATCACTGCCATGTTGTAAGTATTGAGCGTGAATATTCTTTACTACTTCTGGTCTTTCTACGTTAAATAGCTCCGGACAATAGCCCTCTTCTAAGCCTGCTGCTTGCAGCATTGTGCCCATAGCACCGTCAAATATATACATAAACATCTTCCTTTAACATCCTAAAATTAAAATGTTTCACGTGAAACATCACTCTGTTGGCTGACCTTTCATAGCGATGCCAGAAATATCGGCAGTAGTTTTACTACTATTCTCTTCTCCCCTATCTTGGTCGCTAACTGTTGCTTTTTCTGGTAATTTACGAGAAGCACAGTCTTGTTGTGAACAAGATGTACAGCCTCGTTTTGTTTTAATATCTTCATTTGCAGGCATTAAACCAATAATAGCTGTTACAGATTTACGTGGGAACAATAAATAATTCTCTGTAACTTGTAAACCGATTAGCTCGGTTTTAATAATTTTAGCTAATTCAGGTTGAATCTCTAGTGGCCAATTGCCATAACCAGGACTAAAACGCCATGTTGGCTTATACCCCTGTTTTTTAGCAATCGTATTGATTACTTCGTTTACCTGATCAGCTACCTGCTCTACTGCAGTTGTAGCAGCTGCATCAAGTAATAAACCCACCGTATAGTTACCTTGTTTAAATAACTGCTCACTACGAATTTCTACATCTTCACCTACTGTTACGCCTAACACGTATACCTTAGTAGATTTTTCTAAGTGTTTTTCGATAATAGACCCTTCAATTTTTAGGGGTGGATTACTTAAAATAGTCTTTGTTTCTGCATCGTAATCATATTCTTGATATACACCCTTAGGTGTAGCCAATAATTGGATTTCCTTACATGCTTCGTCAACATAATTTTGTGGGAAATCCTCAGCGTGACGAAGTCCTGCGTATCGTTTTACTTCTGCTTTATCGATGGCAGGAAGCATTCCGTTATAGATGGGCATGGAAACGCCTCCTCTTCAAAATAAAAAGCTCTGCGTGTCCGTAGAGCATGTGCTTACTGTTATCAATTGTATATAAATCTTATAAAGTAATTTTTCTAGACTCTTAAGATTATTAATCTAATTACTATCTAACTAATAGTATATAGATATGGATAATACCTGTCAAAGTATATAGGACCTGTATTCTCATATAATTTAGTAGTATATAGATATAGTTTGAAGTTATATCAAAACGCTTTTTTAGACATAAAAGTTATTGACGATAAAGTTTTTATGCATTTAATGTTAACTTTAATGTTTCACGTGAAACAATTTGTTAAATATGATCTGATTATATGTTGTTAAACGCATATAAGAGTATAGTATTAAATTAGTATATTACATTTCGTATATTATTGTTATATATAATGTTACCGATCAAAGAATGATTACTTTATACCTCTCGTTAATAGGGTTGTTCTATAAATAGAAAAATGATATAAAATATTTTTGTATATTTTTATCTGTTGGTATAGATTTATATTAAGGTAATAATTTTTTACTGTAAAAATTTTTATTGATTTTATAATTTAATGTTTTGCGTTAGACTTTAATTCTTAAATGTTTCACGTGAAACATTTAATCGTAAAACCTACAGAACATTTGATGTAATTTTTGCTATTTAGTGTTGTAAATATATAATGAAGAAATAAATTGTTATGTTTCACGTGAAACAATAAAAATTTGTATTGCAACCATATTGATAAAGCTATTTATCTATAAGCTTTATGAGTGCAAGTAAAAATAATATCGTAAATATATAATTATAAAGAATTTGATTTATAAATACCGTAATTCGCATCGTTTTATGTTATAATGAAAAAGAAATATTTTGAACGAAGCTGTGAGGTGAATTAAGTGGGCAAAGTTATAGCTATTACTAATCAAAAAGGTGGTGTTGGTAAAACTACAACATCAGTAAATTTGAGCGCTTGTTTAGCTGATGCAGGCAAGACGGTGCTACTGGTTGATTTGGATCCACAAGGTAATGCTAGTTCTGGGTTGGGTATTGAAAAAGATGATTTAGAGCTCTGTGTACATGATGTTCTAATTGATGGAGAACCAATTGCTGATATTGTACAACCTACAATGCTTGAAAACCTATTTGTGGCGCCTGCAACAATTCAACTAGCTGGTGCTGAAGTAGAATTAGTTTCCGTTGTTTCACGTGAAACAATGTTGAAAAAAGCATTAGCGTCAGTACGAGATAAATATGATTTTATCGTTATAGATTGTCCTCCATCTCTCGGGTTGTTAACATTAAATGCTTTCACTGCTGCTGATAGTGTATTGATTCCGATTCAAAGTGAATTTTACGCATTGGAAGGAGTTAGTCAATTAGTTAAAACGATAACAATTGTACAACAAACATCCAATAAAGATCTTGAAATTGAAGGCGTATTATTAACTATGTTTGATGGTCGTACAAATTTATCTATTCAAGTAGCCGATGAAGTAAAAAAATTCTTTGGTAATAAAGTATATAAAACAATTATTCCTCGTAATGTACGTTTAAGTGAGGCACCTAGTTATGGGGAGCCAATTATTGTATATGATCCAAAATCCAAAGGTGCTGATGTATATACGAAATTAGCTAAAGAGGTAATTAAAGCATCCAAAGCTAAATAAGTACTAAAACTGAACTAGTATTTAAAGTTAAGTAAGCATCTGGTGATAAGTAGGTATCAAATGCTAAATAAATTGGTTCTTTGATAGTTTAAGAAATTTACTTATTTATAATTGGTAAATATTTGTAAGGTCGAGAGAGGTTAGTTGCATGCCAAGAGAAATTAAAAGCAAGAAAAGCAAAGCGTCCGGATTGGGGAAGGGCCTTGAGAATTTAATGAAGGTTGACTCTGTAGATTCTGTATTGCCTGAAAAGGAGATACATGAACTGCCGATTTCTGAGTTAGTTCCAAATGTAGATCAACCACGTAAAAGTTTTGATGATGATAGTCTAGCTACATTGGCCGAATCAATCAAGAATCTTGGTATTTTTCAACCTATTGTGGTTCGTAAACAAAAAAATAAATATCAAATTGTGGCTGGTGAGCGCCGTTATCGTGCTGCTATGATTGCTGGATTGAAAACAGTACCAGTTATTGTTAAAAAATATAGTACAGAAGAAATGACAGAGGTTGCTCTTGTAGAAAACTTACAACGTGAAGGGCTAGATCCAATTGAAGAAGCGTTGGCCTACCAAGGTTTGATGGATACCTATAAGCAAACGCAAGAAATGATTTCTGCTCGTCTTGGCCGTAGCCGTTCATATATTGCTAATATGGTTCGTCTTTTAAAATTATGTGATTCTGTACAAAAGGATTTAATCGAAGGTGATTTGACGGTTGGTCAAGCTCGTCCATTATTAGCTTTAAGAAGTGCAGCTCAACAAATGGAAGCAGCTGAACGTATTAAAGAGGGTGAATTAAGCGCTAGACAGGCCGAGATCCTTGTTAAGTCTATGCAAAATAAATCATCTAAAGCAAAGGCTGGTAAACCTCAAAATACGGCAGAAGTTCGTGCTTTAATGGATCGTTTAAAACTAAGTTTAGGGTCCCCTGTGAATATTAAATTCCGTGCAGGCAAAAAAGTACAAGGGAAAATTGAAATTGCTTTCTCCTCTGAAGCTGAATTAGAAAGACTTATTGCATATATGGATGGGCAAGATCAAACAGAAGGTGCGGAAACAATAGAGTTTAGAGTATAATTGGCTAGCAAAAGCAAAAGCAAAAGCAAAAGCAAAAGCAAAAGCAAAAGCAAAAGCAAAAGCAATAGCAATAGCAATAGCCGGAATAATAACAACAATAACATTTACAATCTGCGGTAAAAGTGTAGTCTACGGGCTGCGCTTTTACTATATTTAAGAAATCTTGTTAAATAATACGTTTAAAAATACGATAAAATAATAGGATTAAATAATAGAATAGATAATAAGAATAAATAATAAAATAAGTTATGCGAAACTTTATATTATACTTTGTAAGATATATAAAAGTTGAGTAACAAGGATAGAGTATGGAACAAACACCTAAGGCAAATCGTATACATATTGGTTTTTTTGGCCGTTGTAATGCGGGAAAGTCTACATTGATTAATATGCTAACTGATCAGCCTGTATCGTTAGTGTCCGATGTGGCAGGGACTACAACTGATCCTGTGAGTAAAGCTATGGAAATCTTGCCACTCGGCCCTGTGGTGATTACTGATACAGCTGGTATAGACGATACAACTAAATTAGGTACATTGCGCATGGAGAAAACAGAAGAGGTTCTGAAAAAAATTAATCTTGCTGTTTATGTGCTTCGCACTGATGAAGAACCAACTTCGGATGATATGCATTGGTTAGGTCTTTTAAAACAAAATAATGTACCTATCGCACTTTTTATAAATGAAATTAATTCGACTAAATTCGATAAGCATTTATATAAAAACGATATGGATGAGCTTAAAGAGAATATAGTAAAGTCTAAAGGAACTATAAAAGAATCCGTAGACAATATAAGTAAAGTTACAAACAATTTAGATGATTCTAAAGATATTGTCGGAAAAGTTATAGTGGGGGAGGGCTATATAGCTGCCAATACAGGCTTATCAGACTTAGCTACTGTTATTGGTTCTGCTGACTTCACATCTGATGCTAAGCGCTTAGAGTTGCTTGATCTACTCGGTGGGCTAACACCACTTGATGTAGAAGGGGAGCAAACTCTTTTACAAGGTTTAGTTGAAGAGGGGGATACAATTATTCTTGTATGTCCTATCGATAGTGCTGCACCAAAGGGGCGACTTATTTTGCCACAGGTGCAGACTATCCGGGAAATTCTCGATCATAAAGGCTTAGCATTAGTCTGTCAAACAGAAGAATTACCGGCTATGATTCACTCTCTTAAGAATCCACCTAAAATGGTAATCTGTGACTCTCAAGCATTTGATCGGGTTGATGAGTTGACCCCCGATTCGATTCCATTGACGTCCTTTTCTATTTTGATGGCACGGTTCAAGGGGAAATTACAGGATTTGGTAACTGGTGTTAAGGCTATTAAAAATTTGAAAGCTGGCTCCAAGGTGCTTATCAGTGAAGGTTGTACACATCGTCGTCAATGCGATGATATTGGGACTGTAAAAATACCTAATCTTTTAAAGAAGCAAGGTCATACAGATTTACAGTTAGAATTCACTAGTGGGGGAGCATTCCCAAAGGATGTATCTCAGTATGATTTGATTATCCACTGTGGAGCTTGTATGCTCACACGCCGTGAGGTGTTGCGACGTATTGAATGCGCTGTTGTACAAGGTACGCCCATCGTAAATTACGGTGTACTCATAGCATCCCTACATGGTATACTAGAACGAGCAATAAGCCCATTTGTTGACGAACTAGAGGGCTAAAACATAGGATTGTAATATGTATCTGATACATACATACTTGTTATATAAATTATTACATAGGTATCGTTTATTTATATTAGATATATTAAATTAAATTGCATGCAGTCATTTAACTTTCACAATAGAAGTGGTATAATTAACTGTTGGAGTTTTGATGATTGTATAGGAAGGAAAATACATGTTCGAATCGATTCAACCGTGGATAGGCATGGTTACCATCGTTCTTGTTATAGTGTTATTCGTATATTGTGTAATCTTACACATCCGTTTAGGTAGCTTGAAAAAGAAATACGATTTCTTTATGCAAGGGGAGCATGGTGCGAGCCTAGAACGTAAATTATCTGTAGAGGTTAGTGAAATTCGCGATGCTGCGAAGGGCCTTGAGTCCTTGTTATCCGAGCAAGTGGCAATCCGCAATATTCAGAGCAATACGTTACAAAAAATTGGTTTTATTAAGTATAATGCCTTTGAAAATATCGGGAATGATTTGTCCTTTGCTCTTACCTTGCTAGATGGCAACAATAATGGCATCTGTATCTCCAGTATTTACGGTCGTAATGAATCTCGTATTTTTAGTAAACCTATTGTGAAAGGTAAAAGTTTAGTAAGTCTTTCACAAGAGGAATTAGAAAGTTTGAACGAAGCGTTGGGTGAGCGTACCAATGAGGAAGCGTTGACGAGCGCTATCGTCTCGAAATAAGGAAGTTTTATGTTGAAATTACCGGCATTCATTTCAAACAAAGTTGAAAGAAATGGTGACAACTGCATATTGACATTAACTACCAAACAAGCGAAACTCGTTGCCATTATTGGTTCTGTAGTATTGGTCTTGGCATTGGTACTCGGTATTTGGGGCATCGTGCGTCAGGCTGAGATTGTGCAATTACGACAACAAACGCAATTGCAATCGGAACAGTTGAAATTGTTACAACAAAAAACAGAGGTTCTGGATAAGAAAATTCAAAACTTAAATCAAATTAGTGAAGAGAATAAGCAAATGTTAAAGGGTGCTGAATCTGGTACACCAGCTCAAGGTGGCGGGGATGGTAGCGACCCAAAGCAGGAAGCCGCTGATAATAGCGAAGTACAGACGTTAACAGCGGCACAATTATCGGCTCGACTGTCCAAAATGGATAAGGAAGCACAAAAATTGCTTGTTAGCTTCTATACGATGCGCAATATTCTTCGTGATGGTGGCGCACAAGATTTGATGGCATTACAATCCATCAACTTCTCCGCTGGTTCTGGTGGTGCTGTGAATAGTACGACACCTAGTATTTGGCCGAGTAAGGGTGTTATTACATCTCCATTTGGTAGCCGTGTTGATCCAGTTACGGGTGCTATTGGTGCATTCCATGAAGGTATCGATATTGCCGATGACTATGGTTCCCAAATCGTAGCTACTGCGGCAGGGGTGGTAACCTTTGCAGGGTATACAAGCGGCGGTTATGGTAACCTCGTTGAAATCGATCATGGCAATGGATTTGTTACCCGTTATGGCCATAATAGTGCCGTATTGGTAACAGTAGGGATGAGCGTGAAACAAGGTCAAACCATAGCTTTGATGGGTAGTACTGGTAAAAGTACGGGTGCCCACGTTCACTACGAGGTACGCCTCAACAATACACCTGTAGATCCTATGATTTTCTTACCAATTAGCAATTAGATACGCAAAATCAATTGTGATACACGTAAATCAAATACTATATACTCAAAATTAAATACAATACATATGAAAAGAACTTGTTATGCGTGCACATGCGCTTATAGCAAGTTCTTTTTCTTTCTTTTTGTATATATATATTGTAAAATAAAAGTATATGAACGGAGGTATATCTATGAAGGCCTATGTACAAGTTTATACCGGTGAAGGCAAGGGCAAAACGACTGCCGCAATTGGCCTAGCTATTCGTGCCATCGGCGCTGGCAAGAAAGTCCTCTTCTTACAATTTATGAAATCTAAAGTATATAGTGAACATACTATTTTACCTACCTTAACAAATTTAACGTTAGAAACTGTGGGCAAGCCATTCTTTATCATCAAAGAAGGGATGAAGAGTAAGGATGAACTTGCTAAATGGGGTGATGAAGTCGTTGTCTTTGAGTCTGGTAATCCTCCGAAGGATTATGTAGCTCTCATTGAAAAAGGCTATGAACGTGCACTCGCTGCGATTAGCAGTGGTGAGTACGATCTCGTTGTACTTGATGAGTACAATATGGCTCTCTTCTTTGAACTCATTACATGGGATAAAACTAAAGCTTTACTCGATGCTCGTCATCCAGAAACGGAACTCGTATTTACGGGCCGTGGGGCCCCTCAAGAATTAATTGATGAGGCAGATCTCGTAACGGAGATGAAAGAGATTAAACATTACTACCTACAAGGTGTAATGGCTCGAAAAGGTATTGAAAACTAATCATAGGAACACCTAAGGAGGTGATGTGGTTGAGTACAGTGGCTATTGTGGTCCTCGTTATTGTGGCCATTATTGTAGCACTCATCTTGACTATCCTACTGGCACCAATCACATATAGCATCGAAATTGATGGACGGTCGCCATATCGTGGTGAGCTGCGCATCAAATGGCTGTGGCGCGTATTTTCACTCCACTTAGCGTACATTCAAAATAAACCATTTTTTAAGGAATTATACGTTTTAGGTGTACTTAAGATCGGTCCTGTGAAAGATTATGAACAATGGCTTGAAAATCGTGTAGATGAAGAATATCAAAAGGTAATGGACGATGATGGCGACATGGCAGGAGCCTTTGCAAAGGCTATGCAAGGAGGCGGACAAGGTCCAACTACAAGTTCCAGCGGCACAAGCTTTGATGACTTGAAGAGCGCCCAAGGCTCCAGTACAATCTTTGATGATGAAGAATCACCAGGGGCGGGGAGCTCACCTAGGGCAAAGGAGCACATTGAGCGACCTGATGCGGTTTCTAAGGATATGGATGCACAAGCTCGTGCTGATCGGTATGACTCGATTCAACAAGATCCAACGGCTCACATTCAAGATGATGATGAAGTAGTAAGTCGTGTTACTTTTAATAGTGACGGATCTATCAAGGAAAAGGTATTTACGAAGGTAAATGATATTAAAACGACTGTGAAACAACGTTTTGGAAAGCTTGATCCTAATGATCCGGTAGCATCCTTCAAGTCTGAAATTCCTACATTCTGGTTTATGAAACACTTGAGAAATACAGAGCTGTGGCGTCAGATATTCCTTGTGTCGAAACGATGCTATAACCACTCTAAACCACGTGATATGGCTATAGAGGGCCGATTTGGTATTGGCGATCCGTATCGGATGGGGCTTATTGCATCTATGTTGTATAGCATTTGGCCTGAGCAAGCAGAGTCTATTGAGATAGATTATGTGAACTGGGCAGCTGAAGGCAGTGGTTATATCAAAGGTCGTATGATTCTTGCCGTATTGGCGTGGTATGGTACTAGATTTTTGGTATCTAAACCCATGCGTTCCCTATTGGGTGAAAGTGCTCGTGTCTTCTGGGTTAAACGGAAGGAAGCAAAGCAACTAGCAAAGCTAAAAGCCGCACAAGGCCAAACAGCGTAAGGATATATTATGTCAATTGAGTATATGAGCTGTATTATTATAGCTATGATACTTTTACAAAAAGCGGAGGTACTGTGATGGAGAACAGTAATGTAAAAGAGAATTTGGAAGTCCTATTCGAGAAATTCAAAAATATGATTAAAGTGGAAACTGTAGTTGGTGAAGCTGTGCAAATCGGCGATACCACGCTCGTTCCATTCGTTGACGTAACCTTTGGTTTCGGTACTGGTACAAACCACTGCACAGCCAATAAAAATCAAGAGTCTGGCGGCGGTGGCGGTGGTGCCAAAATGGAACCAAGTGCAATCCTTGTTATTAAAGGTGACCGCATCGAATTGTTCAACATTAAGGGCAACCCTTACAGCAGCAGCTTTGATCGTCTTATCGGGTTGGTGCCTGATCTTGTATCTAAATTGAAATCCGATAAATACATCTATTTAAATGATGAACAATAATTCAGTGAATAATAAACCATTATTTGATGATAAATTATAAATAATTGGTGAAAGCCGAAATGCCCACATGTGTGTTCTGAATATGTCTGTATTGACTGCTTTAAGGGTCTCAGAGTATGCTTGTGGGTATTATTTTAAGTTCTCATAACTTTCATAAGTAGTTCATAGGTCTTTATTATGCTATTTATCATAGTCTTGTGAAAGTTAGCAAGATTTGTTATAGTAAAAATAGTACACTATTGGATTGTATAGTGACACTTTTAATCGAGGAGGATTTCAGATGAAATTATCTAAAAATTTGACTACCTTAGCTATTGTTGGTGCTATGTCTGCTACTGCTGCAGTAGCAAGTGCTGCTAACATTGGCTTAGTAAATATGAGCCAAGTAGTAAATAGCTACCCTGGCTATGGTGCATTAGATATGAAAATGCAACAAGTAGACGCTCAATACCGTCCACAAATTGAAAAAAAAGTACAAGAAATTGAAAAGATTAAAGACTCTGCACAAGCAGAAGCAGAATTCAACAAAACTGTAGCTCCATTGCTTCAAAAAGAAAACGAAGAAATCAATAAAATTGCTCAACCTATGATGCAAGCAATTCATAACACTGTTGAAGCTATCCGTGTTGAAAAACAAATGGACGTAGTATTGGATGATCCATACACAATTCGTGCTGCTGACGCAAACAGCAAAATCGAAAACATTACTAACGAAGTAATTAGCCGTCTTAAAAAATAATAAGCACAAAACCCCCTAACTGAGTAATCAGATAGGGGGTAGTTTATTGTATGGGATACTTACTGTTTAAAATATATTTTGATAAATCCGATAAAGGAGTGAGATTTAATGAAAGAATTTAAAGCATTAGCCACAGAGCGGTATTCGATTCGAAAATTCGATACTCGACCAGTGGAGCAAGAGAAGGTTGATATTTTGTTAGAAGTAGCTAGATTAGCACCTACGGCTCATAACTACCAGCCGCAAAGACTGCTTGTATTAAATTCTGAAGAGAGCTTAAACAAACTAAAAGGCTGCACAAATGGTCACTTTAATGCACCGTTGGCGATTATTGTTTGTTACGATAATACGGTGAGCTGGAAACGTGAATACGATGATGCGGATATGGGTGTTGTAGATGCTAGCATTGTAGGCTCTCATATTATGTTCCAAGTAGCCGATATGGGCCTAGGCACAACGTGGATTGCTCACTTTGATCCTGCTAAAGTACGCAAGGCATATAACTTGCCTAATCATATCATTCCTGTAGCCATCTTCCCAATTGGTTACCCTCATTCAGACTGTGTTCCTGCACCAGGTCATACGAAACGCTTTGATGTGGGGGAATTTACAATTTATAATTCCTTTTAAAAGAATGCTCTTTAGATTATGTATTATCTTGTGGGTATTTAATAACTATGGATATAACTGAACCACTAAATAGCTATATAAAACCTAATAACTATATTATTTCTTTTTAATACATACACCATATAAAAAGAACAGTTGCTTGTATCAACTGTCCTTTGGTATTTTATTCAGGTTTGTGAATGAGGTTTACAACGAACTCGCTGTCTTCTACGAGTGTTGCTTGGATGTAGTTATCGCCATTGAATTCCAATACTTGGCCTGGTACGAGTACATGTTCTTCCGTTTCGTTAAGGAACACTTGTACTTTACCTTTTACAACTGTAAAAATGACATTAGCTTCAGGGTGGTTGTGTTTTTCCACCTTTTCACCAGCTTTGCCGCCTTTTTTTACGATTACATAGTTAGGGCCTTGGAATAATAAACCTAATTCTTGATTAACTGTGCCTGCCATAATAGACCTCCTAATTCTAGCTTTTTATGTTCTGAAAGCTTACGCTAACACTTAATTTCACATTATGTCATTACCTTATAATTATATTATAAATGATATTGCTTATCAATGCTGTGCCTGTAGCTACAGTTTTGAAGAAATATATAGAAAATTCAAAATTCTCACATAAACCATAGAATGAATAAGGTGGAAGCATTAGTAGGCTATAAATAGAAGGGGATGTATGTTCTCTACTAGATTAGTTATGTATCAACTATTAGACATGAAAAAACGAGCGTAATTTACGCTCGTTTTTAGTACATATATCTGAGATTAGGTAGTCATTTGATTGATCAGATAGTCATTGATTATTTTTTACGAATGGAGTACAAACGTGTACCGTTTTCTTCAGTCGTTACAAGTTCAAAGGCTGGATCGATAGCTTTCACAAAAGCTTCGAACCATGTTTGGTATGCTACGGCCATGAATTTAGGGTCAACGCCCGCTGTACGCCAGTAGCCTGCTTGTAATCTGTGGTCACCAACCCATGTAAACTCGTCTGGGCTTTCAGAAACCACTTGGTCACCACCATCGCAAGGCATGCCATTTACGTAGAAGTTTTGTAACGCATTGTAAATCGCAGGTGCAGTGTGTTCTTCAAGGCTGTCTTGAGCCACAACGCCACATGCTTGGCCTTGTACTGCAAAGGCATCGAGGATAGCGGTTACTACGTGTACTGCTTCATCGCCAGAATTTGTGTCGAGCATGTCTTTGATGAAAGCCGCTTCGCGAACGGAAGCAATGTTGATTTGGTTAGCTAACCAGCCGTGGATATTGCCGTGGTCAATAATGTTTTCCAAAGGAATGCTTGGATTAATTGGCTCGCCGTATGTATCTACGGAGATGGAGTGTAGTTCCTCCGCCAAATCATCAACAACTTTAGAAGTTTTTTCTAGAATCAAATTTTCACGCTCAACGAGCAATTGAATTTTGCGATATAACCAGTAATGGATGTGACCTAAGAATGCGGACATATTAAGCTCCTTTTCGTGCTGTTTCTAATTTCTCTACTAAATCGTATACATTAAAACCGTGGATTTCTGCGGCTTGCCATAATGGCTCAGCTGTTGCAGATGGGCAACCTAGGCAACCCATACCAATACCTTGTAATACAGGTACAACATGTGGGTAGGTTTCAACGATGTCGCGAATAATTGTGTCTGGTGTGATAGGGGAACCTGCTTCGAGGCGAGGTGCTTCGACTTCAGGATCGTTACCTTGACCAGGCAAGAACACAGCTGGTTCTTCGGACTTACTTTCAGCTGGTGCACCTTCGAGGTCGCCCAATACAGCTGCTTTGAAAGCCTCTAGACCGATGCGGTCAATGAATTCGCCCATGCGTTCGATTTGTGCGTTTTCTTTATAGTATGCGATGATTCGATCAACTAATGCAAGAGCTTCTTTTTCAGTTTTAACTTCTGCGATGAGGTCGCCGATGCGAGGATGCGCACCGCCGCTACCGCCAGCGTATACATTCCAACCGTCTACAGTACCGATAACGCCCACATCTTTCATACGGCTTTCAGTACAAGAGTTTGGACAACCGGATACGCCGATTTTCATTTTGCTTGGCATTTCAAGGGACAAGTACTTGCGTTCAATTTGCATGCCAAGATGTACGCTGTCTTGTTTAGCGCGTTTACAGAAGGTGGTACCTGGGCAGATTTTTACGCTGCGTACGCGGTTGGATACAGTGTATGCTGGCTCCATGCCAAGCATTTCCCATGCTTTATCTACGTCTTCTGCTTTTAAATTCGTAATCATAATGCGTTGGCTGCCAGTTAATTTAAGAACCGCGCCGAACTCATTCGCTACGTCGATATATTTTTGTAATTGATCTGGTTGAATGAAACCTGCTGGAACGCGAGGTGTAATTGCATAACGGCGTTGACCGTTTTTTATGCGTTGTAAATTTGCTGCAATTTGTGCCATGATAAATCCTTTCTCGAGCCCTCTCTGCGGAGAATAGTGGCTAAACTACTTAGTTAATCTATAAAACTCTTTATATATTAATTATTTACGCCCTAGGGTTTTGTGAAAGCTTCGCACATATATACGGACAAGTGGGATGAGATCAACTAGGCGATGCCTCATCAAAACCCGGCGTAATGATCAGTATGGGTATTTAGAATACTGACCCGACGCTCTTAGTATAAACCATTTTAACAAACAATAGTGTAACCCAAGCTACAAAAATAGAACTTTTTAATATTAATTATTGATTGTTACTAACTATAATTATATATGATACTGTTTATAGATGAAACCCAAGGGTAACATATCGTATAATAGATACATAGAATATTCTTGATGTAGGAGATATGATGAAAGTCCTTTACGATACTATTTTAAAAGCAACATATATAGGTCGCCCGAATCGTTTTGTGGTGACTTTAGATTTGAATGGTGAAAGTGTACTTGCTCATTTGCCTAACCCAGGACGCATGTGGGAGATCTTATTCACTGGCGTAACGATGTATATCGTGCCTCATGATAAGCCTGATGCGAAGACGAAATACCGAGTCGTAGGCATCGAGCGTGAAGGTGTCGTTATCATGCTGGACACGAATTATAGTAACGATGTGGCACAGCATTTAATCGAAAATAAACTGATCCCTGGTTGGGAGATATGGCGTGTAGTAAGACGAGAGTATACGGTTAAACTACACGGTACATCTTCCCGTTTTGACTTACTCCTCACTAATGATAAGGGCGATGAGTTCTTACTAGAGGTTAAGTCCTGTACCTTGTTCTCCAAGACGGGTGCCATGTTCCCTGATGCTATTACAGAGCGAGGCCGTAAGCATTTATTACATTTGAAAGAATTGCAAAACGAAGGCTACCACACAGGCGTTTTATTCCTCGTGCAATGGGATAGGGCGCAGTGGTTCTTGCCAGATTATCATACGGATTTGGAATTTGCCAAAACCTTTAAAGAGGTGGCACCTTCGTTAGATTGGAAAGCCGTTGCTGTGGCGTGGAATGAGACTTTCACCATGCCTACAGTGACACATGAATGTTCCTATCCTAGTAGTATTCTCGATATAGAGGCTCATGATAGTGGTGTGTATGTGATGGTCATGCACCTCGATCACGATCTAGATCTCGAAATCGGTTCTAAAGGGATAATGCATTTCAAATCTGGTTATTATATGTACGTTGGTTCTGCGAAGGCAAATTTAACAAAACGTATTGAACGTCATAAACGAAAACGGAAGAAAATGCACTGGCATTTAGATTACTTCCGCGGTCACTGTGAAATGATTGCCGGTTTGCCTATACGCACCAGTTGGAATGATGCAGAATGTGCACTAGCTCATGCGGTGCGTGGCGTAGCAGAATGGGACGTTCCTAAATTTGGCTCCTCTGACTGTGACTGTACGAGCCATCTGTTCGGAATGAGCGAAAATCCGATACATCATAGGGGATTTATGAACGTGATAGAGGATTTTCGTATGAATAAATTGGATGCGCTAGTTAAGTGATTGTTGTTAATGACGAATAACTGAAAATAGTATGGATGGGGCCCGAATACAAATATGCTAGATTGTTAAAAAAGGGATTCCCTTATCTCTTCGCTCCAAAGCGAGCTAAGTCGCTCATCAATAAGGGAATCCCTTTTTTATAACGTTATATGTGAATTCGTCCCATCCATACCTATGTTTTCTATTAACTAGTTGCTTCGACCATTAACAACAAAAGCCCTTTTCCTTTCGCATGGGGCGAGGCCCCTGATTGGGAAAAGGCAGTGAAGTAGAGTATCAACAATCAGCTGATTTTATCAATAATTGTGGCTACATATTTGATAGAATTCTTTGATACACATGGAATATTTGGGGAGAGGTGTGGTTGTGTATGAGGTTGTTTAGGTATGTGTTGTTAGTTGTGGTGTGTATTTATAGTGTTGTGTTGAGTGGTTGTTCTTTCATTTGGACGACGGAGAATGGTGATCCTGCTACACCAGAGGATATCAAGTCTAGTGTGGAGAAGGAGTTTTCGGTTGTGCATCCGAATCTTGTTCTCCAGTCGTCTGTGGTAGAGAAGGAGAAGCCATTCCAGCGAAATGTGTATGTGTTTTATGATGAAAGTAATGGTTTTTCCTTTACCACAAATTCTGTAGTAAAGCGACCAACCTTGCCGGCCCCTGGTGGCGAGCGAAAAAATGATGCGGACTTTGCGTATTCACAAGCGTATTTAGTTCATTTGAATGGTTCGTTAGTGGAGCGTGCTAAGCAGTATGGCATGCGGATGGCGACGCACGAGGAAGCCTTGGAGTTAGCTAAGTCTAAAGCGACACGTGTGGCAGGTACTAATAAGATATCTTTATTCACATATGATGAGATTATCTTTGTAGACGAATCTGTAAAGGGTAAAGATATTCTAACCTTTATGAAATCTATATATAGTCTGTATAAACCGCAAGACAACCCAGCGTTATTGCACCCTCCTTCTGATAGAAGCGTAGGCTTTTATTATCTACCAAAAGGAGAAGCGGACAAAACAAAAGCTAAGTATTTGATCGCCTTTCGATTTATGGCAAAAAATGATTGGAAAGAAACCATGCTAACAGGCATTGGCAGTACTGGTAACGACACTTCGGCTGTAGAACGAGATTTTGTTAGCATTTTAGATCATATGATACAACATGCGGCTCATTAAATAAGAGATAGAGGTTACTATATTTTATAGAATTAATTACAGTTGGGCAACAGTTGTACAATTGGGCCATGTAATGGGAAGGAACTTTTACAAAATATAGCGTTATATACGCAAAAATGCTATAATTATATGATGAATTAGTATCAGTGTTAGTAAAATGAGGTGAGATTGTGGCAGACCAACAATGGTCCCACGGGAATATTCATCCCGTTCAGATTGATAAAGAAATGAAGAACGCGTATATCGATTATGCAATGTCTGTAATCGTTATGCGTGCGCTTCCAGATGTGCGCGATGGCTTGAAACCAGTACATCGTCGTATTTTGTATGCGATGCACGAAACAGGCATGACGCCAAATAAACCGTACAAGAAATCCGCTCGTATCGTCGGTGACGTACTCGGTAAGTATCATCCACATGGTGATAGCTCCGTTTATGACGCGACGGTTCGTTTGGCGCAGGATTTCAATACGCGCTACCTCTTGGTAGACGGCCACGGTAACTTCGGCTCCATCGACGGCGATAGTGCCGCTGCGATGCGTTATACCGAAGTACGTATGGCGAAGATTACAACAGAAATGCTTGCTGATATCGACAAGGAAACTGTTGATTTCATGCCGAACTATGATGAAAGCTTGCAAGAACCAACTGTATTGCCAGCGAAGATTCCAAATCTTCTCATCAATGGTTCCAGTGGTATCGCTGTAGGGATGGCGACAAATATTCCACCACATAACCTTAACGAGGTATGTAATGGCCTAGCGATGCTCATCGACAATCCGGATGT
Organism: uncultured Veillonella sp.; assembly: GCF_963551295.1. Lineage (NCBI taxonomy): Bacteria > Bacillati > Bacillota > Negativicutes > Veillonellales > Veillonellaceae > Veillonella > uncultured Veillonella sp. Next base: position 22,621 of record NZ_CAUVFT010000001.1, on the reverse strand, counting down.
GACTGTAGATGAATTGATGACGCAAATCAAAGGCCCGGACTTCCCGACTGGGGCGCTCATTTTGGGTCGAGACGGCATCAAAAAAGCGTATTCCACAGGTCGTGGTAGCGTTAAAATGCGTGCTCGTGCAACCATCGAAGAGATGTCTAAGGGCAAGCATAAGATCGTAGTGACTGAGATTCCTTACCAAGTGAATAAGGCTCGCGTAATTGAAACAATTGCAAACTTGAGCCGCGATAAGGTAATTGATGGCATCACAGCGCTTCGCGACGAATCTGACCGCCAAGGCTTGCGCATCGTTATCGAATTGCGCGCCGATGTGCAACCAGACATCGTACTTAATAAATTATATAAACACACTCAACTTCAAGAAACATTCGGCGTGATTATGCTAGCTCTCGTAGATGGACATCCTCGCGTATTGAATTTGAAAGAAGTATTGGGTTACTACTTAGATCATCGTCTAGACGTTATCGTACGCCGTACTCAATTCGAGCTTAACAAAGCCGAAGCGCGTGCACACATCTTAGAAGGCTTGTTGATTGCTCTCGACCATATCGATGAAGTGATTGCCACAATCCGTAGTTCTCAAACTGACGAAATTGCACGCAACGCATTAATGCAAAAATTCGGGCTTTCAGAGAAACAAGCGGTAGCCATCCTCGACATGCGTTTACGCCGTTTAACAGGATTGGAACGCGAGAAGATCGAAGACGAATACAAGGAATTGTTGGCATTAATCGAAGACTTGAAAGCTATCTTGGGTAGCGAAGCGCGTCAACGTCAAATCATCAAAGACGAACTCGATGATATGAAGAAAAAATACGGCGACCCTCGCCGTTCTGAAATCACAATCGATACGTCCGACCTTGATGTAGAAGACCTCATCGCTGACGAAGAGATGGTGATTACCTTGACTAAACAAGGTTACATCAAACGCATGAACGCGAATGTATATCGCAACCAACATAAAGGCGGCGCTGGCGTTATCGGCATGAAGACGAAGGAAGACGATTATGTAACGCAAATTATGCATGTGCGGACCCATAATACATTGTTATTCTTCACATCTACAGGCCGTGCATATCGCCTCAAGGCATACGAAGTGCCGGAAGCAGGTTCCCGCAACTCTCGCGGTACCGCTATGGTTAACGTATTGCCACTCGCGGTAGGTGAATCCGTTACGACTATGATCGACCTTGAACGTGTCCATGAAGATGTAAATTTATTTATGGTCACTGAATTTGGCGTTGTAAAACGTACGGCTATTGAAGAATACCGTAATATCCGTCGTTCTGGCCTCAATGCGATTAACCTCGACGAAGGCGATCGTTTGATTTCCGTTAACGTAACGACTGGCAATCAAGACATCTTGATTGGTACTAAGTTGGGTATCGCTATTCGCTTTAGCGAGCATGATGTGCGCCTTATGAAACGGGCGGCTCACGGTGTGCGTGGCATTAAATTGAATGCAGGCGACGTAGTTGTAGGTGCTGGTGTTCTTAATACTGATGAAAGTGAAGCACAAGTGTTTACTATCTCTGAAGAAGGTTTTGGTAAACGCAATGATGCGGAAGCTTATACATTGCAAAAACGCGGTGGTAAAGGCTCTAAGAACTTCAAGATTACGAATAAAACAGGCGACGTAGTGGCCGTAGAGGTTGTTCATAATGATGATGAAGTTATGCTTATTTCTGAGCAAGGTAAAATCATCCGCTTCAACATGAATGACATCGCTGTGAAGAAAGGCAAAGCTATTTCTGGTGTGAAAACACAAAATCTCGACGAAGGCGATAAGGTAGCTAGTATTGCTGTTATTCCAGGCGCTGAAATCGAAGAAGAAGTAGAATAATATAAAACACTATATTAACTATTGAGTAACCATGGGCGACCATCTAAGATGGTCGCCTCTAGTGTTGGGGAGTTTAAAAATGGAAAAATGGCTAGCTGCTATGTTTGCAGCAGGAGTTTTCTTTGTAGGTGGCTTTGGTCAAGCTAGTGCTGCTGACTGGTACTATATCGATGCTGATGCTGACGATGCGGCATGGTTTATTGACAACTCTTCTGTATATAAAACAGATGATGCGGCTACAGTACTTGTTAAAATTAACAATGTAGAAGGCTTTACATATATCTACACAGTACGGATCGATCGCAAAGAAAAAACATGGACAGAACTTGATACAACAGTATATAGCAATGCTGGTATAGCATTGCTATCCAGTAAAGAAACACAAAAACCTACGAAAATTGAACCGGATACCATGGGGGCGGAAGTTATGCAGGCCCTATGGGGTAAATAATCCAATAATTTAATAGAAGCTGATATTCGCTCTGAATATGTATAATTATTAGAGAGAGTATTGGAGACACGAGCCTCCTCTGAAAACCTTAAAGGTCACCCTTACGGCGTCAAGTCGTTTTCAGAGGAGATTCGTGTCTTTTTTTTGATATTGTACATTCAGAGTGAATATCTGTATTTAATTGTGTTGGATTAAATTTTTTAAACTTATGATAACCAGAATCAGTGTAATTCCCCAACCAATTCGAGTCGCTAATAATAAATCATTTGACCAAAGATTTAAGCAAGTTGCGCCAATGGTTGAACCGATTGAAATCGCGACATTTTGTAGCATTCGTTGTAAAGCGCCCGTACTTCCCTGTATTTCCATAGGACTGGCTTGCATGATACTGGCAATATTAGCAGGTTGAAAATATCCTCCACCAATACCGTAAATAAATAATCCTAATGTTAATAATTGATAAGGCCAGTTGGGATTGATCAGTAAGAGAACGCTCAAGGATATGACAATAATACTTAAACCGATATGGCTGAATAATTTATTTTTATTACCATTATTGATTTTACTGGATATTCTTGAAAAAAGAACCAAACCTGCAGGAGCCCCTAGAACAAGAAATCCAGTTTGACCCGCTCCCAGATGATATGACTGTTCAAAAATGAAGGGTGGAAGTAAAAATATCATTGCGGAAGCAAAACCGAAGGTGACTGTTTGAAAAAGGTAAGAGACTAATTGAGGATTATTTTTTAATCTTTTAACATCGATAAGCGCGTATTTGTTATTAAGTTCCATATAGTAAAATATAATGCCGAGCAACAGGCCGAATATTATTAGGATCAGGCCAACTGATAATAGATGTGATTGGTTTAATAAAGATAATCCTAATAAGAGAGAAACTAACATTAGAGCGTTTATGGCAATTCCAAGACTATCTAATCGCCGTTTGTTGGTTTTTTCGGAAAGCTTTTGGCAAAGATAGTTGTTACATATAATTCCGAGGATTACAAAGGGAATATTTATCCAGAAAATGAGTTGCCAGAAACTTAAAGAAAGTAAGATTCCACCTAAAGAAGGTCCCAGAATAGGACCTAGACCAATCATAATTCCTAGGATACCAATAGAGCTATTTTTACGTTTTTCAGAAACTAAAGTTGTAATTAAAGCGACAGAAGTAGCTTGTAAAGCGGCGGCCCCTATGCCTTGAAAAATTCGTCCAATGATTAACAAATTGATATTGTTAATTAATCCACAAAATAAAGAACTCAGACCGAAAAGTACAAATCCTAAATAAGAAATTTTTAACTTTCCAAAGTTATCGCTTAATACACCTAAAGGCAGAATAGAGATGGCTAAAGCTAGAGTATAACCGGTTATTGCGAAGGATGCAATATTAGTTGTAGTTTGAAATTGTTCTTTTAAAAAAGGTAATGCTATATTGATGATTCCTGTATCAAGAGTAGATAACAACATCCCTATACCTGCAACAATTGTTATCAGTAAATCTTGTAATCGTGTATTCATAAAGTTTTCTCCTTTTCTTTAAAATTATAAGTATAATATAATAAGTCTAGAAGCTTATAATCAATCGATTTTAAAAATATCGAATCGTCTAGGAGGGGGTTTATGACTATTTCAGTTCGGTTTAGCAATTATGCTTTGAAAACAAATGAAACGTTGACACAAAGAATACAATTTGTGTATTCTCCTTTAAATGAACTTTTTAGAAGTTTACATGTTCTTTTAAATCCCCGACATCATGGAACTAATATTGATTGGGTGATTGGGATACAAGATAAATTTACTGAAGAATTTTATGAAAACCTTCATTATTTCCAACTTTTTTATGAACTCGGGGTTTCTCCTGTTTTGCTTTGTAATTTTTGTTATCATACGACAACGATTGAAGAGGAAATACAAAATTTAAAGGAATTTCTTGTTAATTATCCGACTATTCAATTAATTGAGTATTTGAAGAGAATAATAGATGATAGAGAAAGCGCCTTTATTCCGACATTAGCAAAAGGGCTGGAGTGGAAAGATTTCTCTTTAAATAAAAATGATCAATTGCTTAACGATTTGAGGCGAAATGCTACAAGTGTTTACCGGAGACTTTTTTCTTTTATTGAGTGGTATAAAAAATCAATTTTTGATGATACTTGGAAAGAAAAATTAATTCAGCAGAAACTCTTAACTGAAATACAAAAACAATCTTCATTTTTAAGGAAAAAAGGTTTTATAGAGATGTTTAATCATTTACAAATTGACCGAATCCGTTGGGAAAAAGATACCTTGGCTATTATTAAACCTTTTGATCAAGAGATTCATTTAAAGGACAGTGACTCTATTATGTTATTACCAAGTTATTTTATTTGGCCTCATCTGTTTGTTGAGTCTTTTGATCAGGGAATTGCTATCACTTATGACATTATGGAGCAACCGAGTTATTATAACTCTACACCGGAGGGATTAATTGCTGTTTTTAAAGCTTTGAGTGACCCTGTGCGATTGCAAATTATGAATTATGTTTTGGAGAAACCAAGTACAACACAGTCCTTAGCGCAAATTCTATTAATGACTGATTCAAGCGTATCCAGGCACTTACAAATTTTAAAAGAGGCAAAGTTATTGAAAGCAAGAAAAGTGAAAAAGTTTGTTCTATATGAGCCGACAGCGTTAGTTACCCAACTTATGCCGAATTTCTATCGCTTTTTTCAACATTGAGAGAAGCTGATTATATTTTGAAAACAGCCTGTTATAGGTCGATAGGACCTTTTCATAGAATATTTATTTTAATCTTATATACTATCCTTGTATTTTATTTTTTACGAGAGGTATTAATATGAAAAAAACATTGGCAGCTGTTTTGGTAGCAGGCGCATTATTAATCGGCGGTATTGGTAGTGTTGATGCGGCTAATTGGTATACAGTAGGCACTGATAGCAATGGTGTTACTTGGTCTATCGACAATGATTCTGTTAAAAAAGACGATAAAAAAGCGGTAATGGACATTAAAGCTATGGACTACGAAGGTTATCACTACATCGTGACTGAAGAGTTCAATCACAAAAAACGGGAAGTTAAAGATCTTAAGGTGACTCTTTATAACCCACAAGGTTATGTTGTGAAAGAGGAACAAGTTAATAAAGATAGCCGTAAAGTTGAGCCAGGTACGCCTGCGTACGCTGTATTCCAACTTATTTGGGGCGGTAAATAATCTAATCGTATAGACGAGCATAGGGCTTAGCCGTAGTACACTGTTGAACAGTTATGTCTTGTTTAGGCTGATTATTTTTGTGAAAGCTTCACTCGCGCACGTTCTCACAGAGGACGTGCGTTTTTATATTTCCACTGGTATATATTATGTTTACCCAAAATATGTTGTGTTATATGGAATTAGCTTCTGTTCACGGGCTTTTAATTCCTTTAAAATAGGTGAATTATTTAGCTATTCGTGGTAAAATGTGATTTATATTACACTTTTTTGGAGATTTTGTGCAAAAGTGTAACAATTTTACATAGTATAAACTTTCACCATATCGTATACTATAGGTAAGATGCAGAAGTATGGCTTGGGCGCAGTGCTCCGTAGTTTGGCATATTTCGCCCTAATAGGTTTGGTAGTTATAGTTTGTTAGAGGAGGTCCTCATGTCTCAATACGAATTTATCGATAAACGCGTGCCGATTGCACTAGACAATCCATCCATTTATCACGACATTTCCAAGTGTAAAAACTGTACGTTATGCCGTCGCGCTTGTGCGGATGTAATGAGCGTACTTGATTACTACGACCTTGATGCAAATGGCGATGTGCCTGTATGTATCCATTGCGGTCAATGTGCGGCAGCATGCCCATTCGACTCTATGCATGCTAAATCCGAGCTTGAAAAGGTAAAAGCAGCCCTTACTGATCCTGAAAAAATCGTCGTAATTCAAACAGCTCCAGCTGTTCGTGTAGCAATTGGTGAAGGCTTCGGTTATGAACCGGGCACATTCTTGGAAGGTAAAATGGTCGGTGCCTTGCGTGCACTTGGTGCAGACTATGTAGTAGATACTAACTTTGGTGCGGACTTAACCATTATGGAGGAAGCATCCGAGCTTGTAGAACGCCTTAAAAATGGCGGTCAAATTCCTCAGTTTACAAGCTGCTGCCCAGCGTGGGTACGCTTTGCGGAAATCTACTTCCCTGAATTGATTCCTAATTTGTCTTCCACGCGTTCTTGTATCGCTATGGAAGCGGCTATGATTAAAACGTACTTTGCAGAGAAAAAAGGCATCGATCCTCGCAACATTGTGTCCGTATCTGTAAACCCTTGTACTGCTAAAAAAGCAGAAACAAAACGAGAAGAAGAAAATGCAGCGGCTCGTTATCATAATGATGACTCCCTTGGCATGGATACAGATATTTCCATCACAACTCGTGAGTTCATCCGTTGGATCCAAGCGGAAAACCTCGACTTCAATGCCATTGAAGATTCTAAATTTGATGATTTAATCGGTATGGAAACTGGTGCATCCATCATCTTCGGTAACACCGGTGGTGTTATGGAAGCAGCGATGCGTACGGCTTACAAGCTCATCACTGATAAAGAGCCACCTCCATATGCGTTGACTCACCTCGAGGACGTTCGCGGTATGGAAGGCGTAAAAGAGGCGACTGTTCAATTGGGTGATGATGTAACATTGTCGGTTGCCGTTGTTCACGGTGGTAAAAACACACGTGACTTTTTGAATGCTTTGAAAGAAAACGGTAAACATTATGACTTCATTGAAGTTATGGCGTGCCCAGGTGGCTGTATCGGTGGCGGTGGTCAACCGCGTACTAAATTGCCTCAAGCGGTTAAAACTAAGGAAGCTCGTATTGGCGGCCTTTACGAAGCTGACGAAAACTATAAATGGGTTGCGTCCTATGAAAATGAAGAAATCCAAACATTGTACAAAGATTTCTTAGGCGAACCATTGGGTCACAAGGCACACGAACTTTTACACACACACTACACAGACCGTAGCGCGGTTCTTGGTACTCGTAAAGACGTAACACCTGAAACATGTCCAACATCCCCTAAATTTAAAGGCTAATGATAGCCGATTGCTTAAATATGGTGCAAGTTGGTGTTGACGACATGCCAGTAAACAAAGAAAAATTTAAAGATTAATAATAGTCGATTACTTAAACAGTAGGCTGTTACGGCAACTCAATATTTATAAACATATAGTAGCGTTAGCTATTTAGGGTATAACAACATAACATAGAAAATCCTACGGGTCATGAGTGACTTGATACTCACGTAGCCTTTGTTACAGTGCGGTCACTTTTTAAACGATTCGTAGGATTTTTTTTTATAATTATTCAAAATTCACATATTTTTACTGTATAACTTTATTATAATAATTCAGTACGAAAAAATTATTTTATTATGAGGAAAAGATGAATCATTTAGTGTATAATATAAAAATATACTGTACGGATCAAAGGGGGGAATTATGGGTGTTGCATTGGGAGAGCAACATAAAAAGCCCATAATATTCATAATATTGCGTAAGTATTAAGGAGCTTTTAGGAGAGATGAACCAGTTTTTTCGGCGGGTCCTGAGTGGCCTTGCCTTACTAGTTGCTGTCGTTGGTACAACTGGATGCCAACATGAGAGTCAGGCAGAACAAGAACCGCTACGAACCGTATCGTACCGTGCCGTCATGGAGTCCAACAAACCGGTGTCTGAAAAAGTGGACACTTGGATTGCGGCCATGTCTCAAGAGGATAAGGTGGGGCAGCTGATGATGATCAGCCTTCATGGCAGTACGATAGGACAATCCCAAAAGGATGTGATCCGAAAATACCGTGTCAGTGGCGTTATGCTAACGAATGAAAATCTTATTAATAAGAACCAAGTGAAAACTTTCACCAGCGATATTATGCAAACGGCGATAACCTCTAGCATGGTGACACCCTATATCGGGGTACATCGTGATCGCATATTGCATGGGAATGAAAGTTTCTTACGGTTGCCAAAGCCCAATCGGTGGGGGCAATTGCCTATGGATCGTATCATCAACTTGGCCACGCGATCTGCTATTGAAATGCGGGATATGGGTTTTAACCTAGTTATTGGGCCTAATGCTAACCTTGGTGTACCTAATATGTCCTATACATCCGATCCCACGTGGGCAGGCCATATAAACCTTGCCATGGTGGAGCGTTACCAAATTAATCATATGTGGTTCGCTTATAACTACTTTCCGGCGGTGACCTTAGGGGATGCGTCCTTTGGATCTGCTAATGAGGCGAAAGCGTATCTCAGCAATAATGATGTAGCCGTCTTTAAACGGCTCATTGCACAGACGACGGCGAATAGCTATATGCTTGTGATGAGCCATATTCAAATTCCCGCTATTGATAACGAGAATTTGGCGAGCTCCTCTAAGGCGATTATTGATGGTTGGCTTCGCAAGGAGCTTGGCTATAAAGGTATCGTTATGACAGATCGTATCGATGTGGGTGCGTTGCAATCCAATCAAAAGATAGGCGATTACGCTGTGGCCTCTATCTTGGCGGGCAGTGATCTTATCCTTGTTGATGCGGATACGATTCATATCGATGAAGTCCATCGTGCGCTGACCCAGGCGGTGGCGGATGGAACGATTACGACCGAGCGCCTCAACGAATCAGTTAAGCGCATTTTATTGATGAAAATGCAAACTCAAATTGAACCATAAAATATGTAGATATATCAGATTATGTAATCAGAAATTTACGAATTAGATATTTACTATTAAGAAACTTAGTATAAGAACATTCAGTAACAATTTAATATACTTTACATGCAAATGACGTGCTATACCTTTTGGTAAGCACGTCATTTTTAAAATATATAGATTAAATATATGGCTTATCATATATAACTTATATAACTATGTCTTATATGATATGTTGATATCAAACGTATATGAGAATAAAGTAATCATAAGGCCTTTTATGATAGTAAGGCAATACGTATCACATGAAAGCTCTGATTTGATGGGTAAAAAAATTAACATAAAAAAAAGCTATGTTAACTATATGAAAAAAATTTTAATAATGATTTAAAATTATGATATAATAATTTTCGTAAATAGTTGGAGGTGAGTATATGAATTTTGTGGGACGTGCTGAGATTATAGAGAGTATCCAGTCCCGTATTGCATTGGGCCAAATGAGTTTATGTGTTGTATATGGTCCTCATCGCAGTGGTAAATCCTATGTGGCTTCGCAGCTTGTACGCCGTCATAAGGCGATATACTTGGCGGGGCGCATGGCCAATGAATCAGTCCATGTGGCTGATATAAATAGAGCTCTTGAGGCACGTTTTGTTCCTGCTGATGCTCAAGACAAGTTTGAGCCTGTAGAGACCTTGCATGAGGCCTTTGTAAGGCTTTTTGAAAGCAGTGTGAAAATACCTCAGACTGTGGTGATTGATGATTATCCATTCTTGGTGGAAGCAGTTCCTCAGTTTCCCATTCACTTGCGTGATTTATTAGATACCTATAAAGATACGAGCCGATTAAACATCATTTTGATGGCTAATGGCATGGAACAGCTCGATGGCCGCATCATTGGCAATCGCAGCCTTATCGGACCTTTCGTGTCCGAATATCTCGAGGTGAAACCATTTTCCTTGGTTGATATGAAATCCTTGGGCCTTCATTATGCAAAGGATGATTTGCGCACCGTCTTTGCTGTAACAGGTGGTTTGCCTGCCTATGTACAATATTTTGATAATGGTGAAAGCATCGATACGAATATTATTAATTTGTTCTTCTCAGTAACGGGAGCTCTCTTTGAAGAAACACAGTATATCTTGCATCGAGATATGAAAAATATAACCGGTGCCAATGCCATTTTAACGGGTCTTGCTAGATTGGAAAGACCGTACTACGTGGAGCTTTTACAAGAAAGCCAAATTAAAAGTGGTACGTTCACATCTCGTTTGAACGATCTCATCTCTATGGGGCTCGTGGGCCGCATTCAGGCAAGTAACCGTGGGAACGCGAAGTACGCGGATTACCATTTCACGAATAGTATGTTCCATTTCTGGTACCGCTATGTATATAAATACTGGGGCGACATCGTGCGCGGTTATGGCGCTGATGTATATTATAATCATGTAAAACCGCAGCTAAAGGACTTTGTTCAAGCCGCGTGTATTGCGATGTAATCAGACAATTTCAGATTGAATACTATTACTTAAAGATGGAATACTATTACCCAATGATAGTATATATTTCCTCTAAAAAATGACACCACATTGTGTATGTGGTGTCATTTTTAGTAATAATATATTTTCAGCAATTACCCTTTGAATCTCATACTTATGGTGTACTATGGATGAAAATTAAGGCTCCAATATAACAGAATATAGGGAAATTCCGAGGAATTGCCGATTTGTCAAAACACTCTTTCCGCGGTATTGTGTACATAAGCGCTATGCCATGGCAGGAAAGGGGATTTATGTTATATACCAACGAAGAACCTTTAGTACAAAGAACATGTATTAAAACTGCAAACTTACAACATGACAACTATCAGTCAAAAAAATTAGAAACACAGGCATTACCATCTCATTCTTTATTATCGAAAGCTGATGAGTCTAGCCGAAGTATTCCAGAGAAATTGAAATTACAGACCCTCGTCTGTGGTCATCAGGTCTTATCGTCCTTGTCGGACAAGAGTCTCGTGTCCATTTGTCAAAAGCCGAATATGAGGATTCAGACGGTGGGCTATCAGCCGTGGTCCGTTGACGAGCTTCGTCATGATGCGGCACAAATCGAGCTCTGTCGCAGGTATCGACCGCTCATCTTGCACTATACGAATCGCATGGGAAACCGCGAATTCCGCGAGGACGTAGAAAGCTATCTATGGGCGATCCTCATAGAATCGATTTATAGCTTTGATTTGGACGGACCTGTACCATTCGCAGGCTTTTTGAAAGCTGGCATCATGTACGGTTACATGCGGTACTGGAAGCGTGAACGATTACGTTATCGCCGTGAAATTCACATCCCAGATCGCACTACCGATGATGGAGAAGTCGCCTTTGGTATGGATATCTTCGCATCTGGCGAGAATGTGGCGGATATGGTGATGAGTGCCGACGAAGAGCATAGGATACGAGCACGTCTAGTGTGGGCTTTAGGCAGACTATCTCCTGATCAACGGGACCTACTGCGCCGTGTCTATGGTGAGTGTCAAAGCTTGGTATCGGTTAGTGAAGAGTTGAACTGCAGCCGCCAAGCCATCCAACGGCGTCACGAACGAGCCATTCGAAAGCTGCGTAGATATTTGAGTACGGACTTTGAAGACTTGCGTGTGCATTAGTTATTATAATTTAATTTCTTATTTATATTCTATATATTGCATATTTCTTTTAATCTCAATTAACGAATATACATAAAATATGCAATTCTCAATTTAAATGAGAAAATAATGACACATCAAGGTATAGTTAACTTTTACAAGATCATAAAGTCTTTAATTATACGTAAATTTCTATAGTTTTGTATATATATTTACAAATTATACAGGCTGATATACAATAAGGTCAGTAGCAGATTAAAGCATGCTAATCTGCTTTCACAGAACACGTGTTCATTGTATTGTTGAAAGGAATGTTCCTGATCAGATTGGAGAGGATTCCATGGCAATAGATGATAAACCAACAGATTTGATGGCCGCTCGGCTATCTAAGGGAGAAGATTTGGATTTGATTTACACGAATCCAAAGAATCACATTGTTTGTTTTATTCCTACCTATCAACCTAGTGGTGGGGACAGTACGAAGTGCTATTTTGTGGATGGACGCGAAGAAATGGTCCATCTGCCGATGCGAACGATTACGCGAGAGCTGGCGATGCAGGAAGGGCTGAGACCCAATTACATCATGACCAGCGATGGTCGGCGCAGCAGCTATACCGCACCTAAGACTTATGGTCCGCATCTAACCTTTGCGCATATTAAATGTCGCCGCCCTATCGGCAAGGACGTGGTGTATGGCCTCTTTAACGTGGCTATACCCTATGAATATATCGTTACGGAAGGTCCAGAACCGGATACGAGCTATATTCATGTGGCGGACTTTGCACCGATCTTGGTGTACCAATCCCCGCGTCATGTCAAACACAAACTGAATGAAGCGATGCTAGAACACTGCAACTACGTTCGAAAAATGCTAGCCCGTATCAAACTCAGCCAAAACCCTCAAGTCGTGGCCGAACTATTTATCGCCTGGAGAGACCTAACGAGATAATTCGTTGGATGGTGAAAGTAGAAGTAGGAGGGTGGAGAGAAATCTGGAAAAGGAGGATAGGCGTATAAGAAAATAAACAAAAATGCGGAAGCAGTAAATATGAATATTAGATACTAAAATTAGGGGGCTGTTTTGTTACAGCCCCTTTGCTACATTTATCTATATATTTCTATTATTCATTCCTTATTGTATCGCATATTAGTTCGTTCTATAATAGACTTAGGATAGTTAGATGAGGTTGGCCTCTCTTCGTTTTTGAAGGGAGGGATAAGCCTATGAGTGATTATGAATTAATCATGCTCTTATTACAGGTGATAACTGTGGTTATCGCTTTTGGAGCATTAATAGCGCTTATTTGTCTTACAAAAGACAAATAGCCCTTCATTTCCACTAATCTGGAGATTAGTATAAAACGAAAAGGCCATTTCTCAAAATCTTATATTTTCCGAGATGAGCCTGACGTAGCTACTCGTCTGACTATCTTCTTATATTATAGTAAGGTTATGATATATCGTCAAATTATGATGAACACGTGTATGGCATACAGTTTGATGATGTTGTTGTAACATAAGGAAAACTCCTATTGACTTTCACCGATAGGAGTTTTTGGTTTTATAATTGTAATTTTATAGTACTTTTAGGTCTATTACTAAGTTACAGATTATAACAAGCTGCTTATATCTCTTTTATATCATCAGGTATAGCCGGAGGAGCCGGTGGTTTACCCATAGATCGTTCAATGAACAGCACAGCCACAAAGACGATGAGGCTGACGATGGAACCGAAGATGATGGACATGATGCCATATGGGTTGCCAACGAATTCCCAGTACACGCCTGCGATGGAGCCGAGCACGATGGACCAAATGCCGGCGCCAGCTGTTGCATTTTTCCAAGTGAGGCCAAGTAGAAATGCAGCGAATGGGCCAGCGGATCTCATGGTGAAAGCAAATACGAGCATCGGAATGATGGCTTTGCTTACGAGGGAGATGATGATGGCGATGATGCCGAGGAATAGCACGCACAGACGGCTGTAATTTGTGAGCTGAGCGTCAGTGAGGCTTTTACCAAAATGATGTTCCACAATATCCTTGGTAAATACAGTAGCGGCGCCTAAGAGGTCGCCTGCGCCTGATGAAAGCGTAGCCGACACGACCGCAGCCATAACGAAGCCTGCCATTACAGGAGGCATGAGGTTAAGCGCTACCGTTGCCACCGCATTGTTCGCTTCGATGTTCGGGAATTCAGCCAATGCTACGAGGCCTAAAACCGCAGGAACAAAGGCGAAAAGAGCCATGATAATACCACAAATGATAGAACCGAGAACGGCCGTTCTTTCATCCTTCGCTGCAAAGTACCGTTGTACGGATTCTTGGCCGGTGGAGAAGGTCATGAAGTACATAATGATGAGGCCGATGATGGTTTTCCAACCAACCTTCGTAAACCCTAACTGTTCAGGCGGCAATTTCGCCACTACCGATTCCCAGCCGCCCACATTGTGCAATACGAACGGCACCGCGAGGGAGAAGCCCCCAACGAGGACGAAGAAATGGATAACGTCCGTCATCGTAACGCTCCACATACCGCCGGACATGGTGTAAATTACGAGTACCGCGCCGCAGATGAGGATGGCGAGCTCTGTTGAAAGCCCTGTGAGAACGCTAATAATGGTTGCGGTCGCCGTAATTTGTACGCCTGCTAGTGTAATCGTTGCTAGCATGGACAGAATGGAAGTAATGAGATGGCTAGACGCGCCGAAACGACGGCCGATAATCTCTGGCACTGTTGTTGCCATGGCACGCCGTAAGAGCGGTGCGATGAAAGCAACGAGGATAACACCAATCCCTGCAGATACTACGTACCAACCTGCAGATAAACCCCAAGAACCATATGCTTTCGCGGCTACACCTACGGTGCTCCCACCACCGATTTCCGTAGCTGCTAATGTGCCTGCCGTCATAAGAACCCCAATACGACGACCTGCGAGTAGATAGTCAGTACTATCTTTTACACGAATATGACAATACACGCCGACTAATAAATTCAGTAATAAATAGGCGCAAACAATAACCCAAATAATAGTCAGAGAATCCATATGACACCTCCAAAAATTTACACTATCTAGAGATTCATACTAAATCACCCTTACTACTTGCGGTGCATATATCAAGTATAGTTTAATTATCCATAAAAACTGGGGAAAATACAAAGAGGAGTTTTATTGCTTGTTGGAGAATATATATACATTGGGAATAAAAAAGCCCGTTATTAACAGGATTTTTGGAGCTTTAATAGCACTTATTTGTCTTGGAAAAGACAAATAGCCCTTCGTTATCTTAGATGATTCGATAACTGAAAGGCCATTTCTCAAGATTTTCTGTTTTTAGAGATGAGCCTGACGTTACGATTCGTCTGACTATCTACCTATATTATAGGGGTAAAGATTTATATCGTCAAATTGAGATAAATCTTATAAATATCAATATAGGTAAATCCTATATACTAAATTATAAAATTATTAATCATAGGCACAGCCTTATTTGCATAGTATACTTATGTTAACAAGGTTGTGCTTATTTTATAGAGAGAATTTAGGAGAGAAAATATGAAAGCAAAACATATGGTTATGGGGCTTACGATAGCCTTACAATTTGTTAGTGTGTTTAATTATACTGCAGATGCGAGTTGGTTAAGTAAAACTTGGGAACGTCTAGAAACAAATGCAGCTAAACAATCTTATGATTGGCCGAAAGCCGAACAATATAGACATTATAGTATTGGTCAGTATGTAGGTGAGAGATTGCCACAAGAAGAACTTATGGTGCTTGGCGTTCCATTAGGTAGCACTTTTGATGCGGTGAAAGCCAGTCTAGGCCAGCCAACAAAGGAAACAAGATATGGTCTATCCTATGGTGGTGTAACCTTTGGTAATACTATATTGGGTGGTATGGATAATACTGTTACGTATATATCGATTACGAATCGTGATGCGATAACTCATAGAGGAATTGCTGTAGGAGACTCTATGAGAAAAGTCTTAAAAGTGTATGGGCGTCCAGATTACATTGATTATGATGATCGTTGGTTTTATGGATTATTACAATATAGAACTGATATGATGAACGGGATACTTTTTGAACACAAGGGGGATAAAGTAAGTAAAATTATAATCTATCTTTAAGTTTGATATAGTTAAAGTGCACCTTTATGCATTAAGTATAGAGGTGCACTTTTTTTGTACGATTGTTATTAAACCTATTATATTATGCTGCATTGATATAGATATAATATTTAACAAAATTCTGTATAAACATAAGTATTGTGAGAAAATAATGAACTTTTCTATTATTTTATGCTAGAATGAAGTTAATCATACATTGATTGGCGACTTATAGATTATAGATGCAGTTTAAATAGTAAATTTTTGCAATAAAAAATCTCAATTCCGAAGAATTGAGAGTAGGTGCCCTACGTCGGGCGGCCCGAAGGCATTGTAAATAAATTTGTATTTGAACTCGTAATGTAATTCTGTAAACCTCCAAAACTAATTGGATTACTTATAGTATAGTTAAGCTTTTGATGAATGTCAATTATTAATTTCCGAAGGAGAGCGCTTATGGAAATGCAAGCATCGAACCAACTTATTTCAAGTCATTTGAAAGATTATCCGATTAAAGATTATTTTGTGGGGCTAGATATTGGAACAAGCTCAGTAGGTTGGGCGGTAACAAATAAGTCATATGAGCTACTAAAATTTCGCTCTCATAAAATGTGGGGCAGCCGTTTGTTTGATGAGGGAGAATCCGCTGTAGCACGTCGTGGATTCCGGTCTATGCGTCGTCGTTTAGAACGTCGTAAATTACGCTTAAAACTATTAGAAGAATTGTTTGCTGATGCTATGGCGCAGGTGGATTCTACATTCTTCATGCGTCTTCGTGAAAGTAAATACCACTATGAAGATAAAACGACGGGGCATAGTTCAAAACATATTCTATTTATTAACGAGGACTATACTGATCAAGATTACTTCAAAGCGTATCCTACTATATATCATTTACGTGCAGAGTTAATGAAAGATGGTACTGATGATATTCGTAAGTTATTCTTGGCAGTACACCATATTTTAAAGTACCGTGGTAACTTCCTCTATGAAGGTGCAACATTTGATTCTAACGCTTCTACACTTGATGATGTTCTTAAACAAGCCTTAGAAAATATCACCTTCAATTGTTTTGATTCTACTACTGCAATTGGTTCTATCGGTCAAATCCTTATGGAGTCAAGTAAAACAAAATCTGACAAAGCAAAGGCCATAGAACGTCTTGTTGATACATATATAATTACTGATGAAGTGGATACTTCTGGTAAAACTCAAAAAGAACAGGTCAAGGAGGATAAAAAAAGACTTAAATCATTTGCTAATTTGGTGTTAGGTTTATCTGCGAGCCTTACTGACTTATTCGGCTCTGTAGAGGATTTAGATGAAGATCTTAAAAAGTTACAAATTATAGGGGATACATATGATGAGAGACGTGATGACCTAGCTAAAGCTTGGGGTGATGAGATTCATAGTATTGATGATTGTAAATCTGTATATGATGCTATTATTTTGATGTCCATCAAGGAACCCGGTCTTACTATTTCTGAATCTAAGGTAAAAGCTTTTAACAAACATAAAGAGGATTTAGTTATACTGAAATCTTTATTAAAGACTGATAGAAGTATTTACAATGCGATGTTCAAGGCTGATGAAAAAGGTTTACACAACTATGTTCACTATATTAAACAAGGCCGCACGGAAGAAACTAGTTGTAACCGCGAAGATTTTTATAAATACACTAAGAAAATAGTAGAGGGATTATCTGATTCTAAGGAGAAAGACTATATTCTTAGTGAAATTGATCTACAAACTTTATTGCCATTACAACGTATTAAAGATAATGGGGTTATTCCTTATCAATTACATTTGGAGGAACTTAAGACTATTCTTGATAAATGTAAATCCAAATTCCCATTTCTAAATGAAGTGGCTGATGGATATTCTGTAGCAGAGAAACTTATTAGACTGCTTGAATTCCGTATTCCATACTATGTAGGGCCTTTAAATACACATCATAATGTGGATAATGGCGGGTTCGCTTGGGCTGTACGTAAAGCCTCTGGTCAAGTTACACCATGGAATTTTGAAGATAAAATTGATAGAGAAAAATCAGCAGCTGCTTTTATTAAAAACCTAACCAATAAATGCACTTATTTGTTAGGTGAAGATGTATTACCAAAATCATCTCTTTTATATAGTGAATTTATGTTGCTTAATGAACTAAATAATGTGCGTATTGATGGAAAGCCATTCGAGACAAAGATAAAAGAGCATCTTATTGAGGCTGTGTTTAAGCAAGACCATAAGAAGATGACTAAAAATCGTATAGAGCAGTTTTTAAAAGATAACGGTTATATCTCAAAACCTCATAAACCTGAGATTACAGGTCTAGATGGGGAAATTAAAAATGATCTAGCATCTTATCGTGATATGGTTCGTATCCTTGGTGTTGGGTTTGATACATCTATGGCTGAAGAGATTATTACGAATATTACTATCTTTGGTGAAAGTAAGAAAATGTTACGTGAAACGTTGCGTAATAAATTTTCTTCGTGCCTTGATGATGAGGTTATCAAGAAGCTGACAAAATTAAGATATCGAGATTGGGGTCGCCTTTCTAAGAAATTACTAAATGGTATTGATGGCTGTGATAAGGCTGGAGACGGTACTTCTGTAACCATTATTGAAGCAATGCGTGATTTTAGCTATAACTTGATGGAACTATTAGGCGATAAATTCTCATTTATGGAACGTATTCAAGAGATAAATGATAAATTAACAGCAGGCCAAGTAGTAGATCCTCATGATATTATTGATGAATTGGCGCTTTCGCCTGCTGTTAAACGTGCGGTATGGCAAGCTTTGCGTATCGTTGATGAGGTTATACATATAAAAAAAGCGCTACCATCTCGTATCTTTGTAGAGGTAACGCGGTCTAATAAAACAGAGAAAAAGAAAAAGGATTCTCGTCAAAAACGATTATCTGATTTATATGCTGCGATTAAAAAAGATGAAGCTTTATTAAGTGGGCTAAAGGACACAGAGTTTGACGGTCTGAAATCAGGATTAGCTAACTACGATGATGCGGCATTAAGAAGTAAAAAGTTATATTTATATTATACTCAAATGGGGCGTTGTGCTTATACAGGGAATATTATAGATTTAAATTTATTAAATACAGATAACTATGATATTGATCATATTTATCCTCGCAGTCTTACAAAAGATGATAGCTTTGATAATTTAGTATTATGTGAGCGTACTGCGAATGCTAAAAAGTCGGATACGTATCCAATAGACAATACGATTCAAACTAACCAAAAGGTATTCTGGTCATTCTTGAAACATCAAGGTCTTATTAGTGAGCGAAAATATGCGCGTCTTACACGTATTGCACCTCTTACAGAAGATGATTTAAGTGGTTTTATTGCTCGTCAATTGGTTGAAACTAATCAATCAGTTAAGGCAGCCACAACATTATTGCGTCGTCTTTACCAAGGTGTTGATGTAGTCTTTGTAAAGGCTGAAAATGTAACAGACTTCCGTCATGATAATAACTTTATCAAGGTTCGCTCATTGAATCACCATCATCATGCTAAAGATGCCTATTTAAATATTGTTGTTGGTAATGTATACCATGAGAAATTTACTCGTAACTTCCGTGCATTCTTTAAAAAGAATGGAGCTAATCGTACATATAACTTAGCGAAGATGTTCAATTATGATGTAAATTGCACAAATGCTAAAGATGGAAAAGCTTGGAATGTAAAAACAAGCATGGATACTGTTAAGAAAATGATGGCCAGCAACGATGTTCGAGTGACGAAGCGTTTATTAGAACAAACCGGTGCATTAGCTGATGCAACTGTATATAAAGCTACTGTTGCAGGGAAAGCTAAAGATGGTGCTTATATAGGGATGAAAACCAAGTCTAGTGTGTTTGCAGATGTTTCTAAGTATGGTGGCATGACAAAAATTAAAAATGCCTATTCTATTATTGTTCAATATACAGGTAAAAAAGGCGAAGTGATTAAGGAAATCGTGCCATTACCAATCTATTTAACAAATCGAAATACAACTGATCAGGATTTAATTAACTATGTAGCATCTATTACTCCACAAGCAAAAGACATTTCTATCATTTATGGAAAACTGTGCATTAATCAATTAGTTAAGGTTAATGGATTCTATTACTATTTGGGTGGGAAAACTAATAGTAACTTCTGTATTGATAATGCGATTCAAGTCATTGTTTCAAATGAATGGATTCCATACCTCAAAGTGCTTGAGAAGTATAATAATATGAGAAAAGATAATAAGGATTTGAAGGCAAATGTTGTATCAACAAGAACTCTTGATAATAAACATACGATAGAGGTTAGAATCGTAGAAGAGAAAAATATAGAGTTCTTTGATTACTTGGTAAGTAAACTTAAAATGCCTATATATCAAAAGATGAAAGGGAATAAAGCAGCTGAACTATCAGAAAAGGGATATGGTTTATTTAAAAAAATGTCTTTAGAAGAACAGAGTATTCATTTGATAGAGCTTTTAAACTTATTAACAAATCAAAAAACTACTTTTGAAGTTAAGTCTTTAGGAATAACAGCATCTAGATCAACTGTGGGGAGTAAAATAAGTAATCAAGATGAATTTAAAGTGATCAATGAATCCATTACAGGATTATATTCTAATGAAGTAGCTATAGTTTAAAACGAGTGTGTTAGTATTAGGGGTTATTATGAGTTGGCGTACGGTAGTCATAGGTAGTCGTTCTAAGTTAGATTTTAAAATGAATTACATGATTATTCGCAAAGACTTTGAGACGACTAAGGTGTATATTGATGAAATATATATGCTAATTGTTGAAT
The DNA here is from genome assembly GCF_963551295.1 of uncultured Veillonella sp. Taxonomy (NCBI): domain Bacteria; kingdom Bacillati; phylum Bacillota; class Negativicutes; order Veillonellales; family Veillonellaceae; genus Veillonella; species uncultured Veillonella sp. The sequence goes on along the minus strand of NZ_CAUVFT010000001.1, from coordinate 2,069 downwards.
CTACGGCGGTGAGCCTCACCGCCGTACTACTAAACGAGTTGATTAAGAAAAAAGTGGCTATTGTGTTTTGTGATGAGAAACGGAATCCAGCCAGTGAGGTTCTTCCATTACATGGTAGTCACAATAGTAGTAAACGATGTCGTGAACAGGCTGAATGGTCTAAAGAGTTGCAAGCTTCTATATGGACAGAAATTGTACGACGTAAGATTATGAATCAAGCAGAGCTATTACAGCATCAGGAGTTAGTTGAAGCAGATTTACTATACCAATATCTTGATGAGTTGACTCTAAATGATGAAACTCAACGTGAGGGGCATGCTGCAAAAGTATATTTTAATGCTTTGTTTGGAAAATCATTTTCTCGTGAACAGGATAATGCTATTAATGCAGCACTGAATTATGGATATGCGATATTGCTTTCTGCGGTAAATCGAGAGATTTTATCGTTAGGTTATATTACTCAGCTAGGTCTTAATCACTGTAATCAATTTAATCCGTATAATTTAGGTTCTGATTTGATGGAACCGTTGAGAGGCTTTGTTGATGCGGTTGTTATCAAGTCGATACCTACAGAATTCAATCGAGATGTTAAATTGTCACTTATAGAATTACTATCTGAAGATGTAAAAATTAATGATACTATTCAGACATTTAGTGCCGCTATTCGCATTTACTGTAAAAGTGTATTTGATGCATTGCGGAATCAAGATGCTTCAGAGATTAGGTTTATAGAATATGAGCTATAGATTTATGAGAATACTAGTGATGTTTGATCTACCGACGTTGACTTCGGAAGATAGAAAAGAATATAGGAATTTTAGGAAGTATTTAATTGTATCAGGATTCCTCATGCTACAAGAATCTGTGTACTCAAAATTAGTTCTTAATACAACTAGTGCCAACATTATAATGGAACATGTACGTAAAAATAAGCCACCTAGTGGTAGCTTGTTTATGTTAACTGTTACAGAAAAGCAGTTTTCAAGAATGGAGATTGTAGTAGGAGATAAGCAAAGTGAGGTTATAGACTCAACGGAGAGGGTGCTTATGATATGAAATTGATGTATCAAGATTCTACATTAGACTTTGAAGTATCTAGTGATAAAGTAACGGTTATATCATTTGAGAATTGTAAAGTATTTCGACGTATGGTTACAGAGCTTGATATACAATGCGATGGAGGGGAAGGCCCCTGGATTTTAAATGATAATAATAAGGCGTTTAATTTAGATAAATATGGACATATAATACTTAATCCATTATATGTAGATATAAATAGTAAAGCCTTATTAACCAAATTACAAAATCAATTATCTAAAGAAGCCTTGTTGATGACAGAAGAGGTGGCAGATATTGTAAATCGTCTTCATGCTTTTTATTATTCTTTAGAATTTGGATATCCTTTATCAATCCAACATAAACTTGAGATTGGTACTGCTGAACTTATTAAGCTAGGTAGCTTTAACTTTGAGTTTAATCGTACAGGGGATATCATGGATCTCATGTCCTATATAGAAGTGGTGGATACATTATTATCTCCCATGTTATATATTATGGTAAATCTAGATTTAGTTTTAAATGATGATGAGATTAATGTATTTTATCACAACATGTTGAGCAGACAATTACGATTAGTTTGTTTAACGACAGGATTTTTTGATAAAGAAAATCTTGATAAAAGCCTTATTAATGGGTATATTTTAGATAATGATTTTTGTGTTATTTAAGGAGTATACAGAATTACACCTGGTGGTAGCCCGAGTTACTCTTGAGCCTCAAATTTAATTTGGGGTTTGAGAGTAGTGTAATTCTGTAAACCTCTAAAACATTGTTAATCCTGATTGATTCGATACCTTCGTTTGAGAGTAGTGTAATTCTGTAAACCTCTAAAACGATAAAGTCGGTTACAGCTTCAGCATTATCGTTTGAGAGTAGTGTAATTCTGTAAACCTCTAAAACTCATTACTCACGGTCTCACCGCCCTCACGTGTTTGAGAGTAGTGTAATTCTGTAAACCTCTAAAACGGTGCAATTTTATACGACACAGCCTTCAGTGTTTGAGAGTAGTG